>NZ_RBLT01000014.1:0-94746 GCF_003989315.1 Microbacterium sp. HSID17254 | reverse complement strand
CCCGGCGGCGGCCACGTGTTCCCGACCGCGCCCCCGCAGGCCTTCCCCACGGCGAGCCCGCAGCCGTCACCGACCGCACCCGGATTCGTCCCCGGATCCGCCGGCATCCCGCCCTACGGCACCCCGGCCCCGCGCGCATCCGGCGACGGCCTCGGCCGCGCCGCGTTCACCGTCGCGCTCGTGACCCTGGTGATCGATCTGTTCCTGATCCTGGCGCGGCCCTTCGTCTACATGTCGGACCGGACCTACAGCATGATCGGCCTGATCGAGGGGGCGTCGGGCATCCTCACCTTCCTCGGCTACGGGGCGGCGCTCGTGCTCGGCCTCATCGCGGCACGCCGACCGGGGCCGCGGCTGCTCGCCGGGATCGCCGTCGGCATCTCCGGCGCCGGCCTGCTGACGATGGTGCTGAGCTGGCTCTCGTCGAACTTCTACGGGTTCCTCTGACCGCTCAGGATCGCGGGAGCACCCGCTCGTAGACCTCGATCATGGCGGCCGTCCGCGACGACTGCCGGAAGGCGTCCGCCACGGCGGGCACCGGCTGGGGCGCGGTCCCGTCCGCGATGTCCGCGGCCGCCTGCCGCAGCGTCGCGGCGAGGGCCTCGATCCGTTGCGCCTCGACGGTTCGCCCGCGGGCGGCCGGGTCCGTCGTCGGCACCGCCCAGAGCCCGCCCTGGAGCTCCGCGGCGATGTCGGGGTCGCACACGACGGAGGGCGTGCCGAGGGTCGCCGCCTCGAACGGCGTCATGCCCTGGGTCTCGAACCCGATGGACGTCTGCACGAGCGCATCGGCGGCGGCGATCCGCTCGAGCGTCTGCGCATACGAGAGCCGGCCGGCGAACCGTACGTCCGCACGCCCCGCGACGATGCGTTCGGCCGCCGCGCGCTGTCCGCCGCCGCCGATCACCTCGAGCTCGGCGTCGATGCCTGCGTCGACCCAGGCCTGGAGGAACGGGAGGAGGCGCTTCTCCGGACTCATCCGCCCGAGCCAGACGAAGCGCGGGCGCCCCGGCGTCCGTTCGGCGGGTGCCGCTGCGAGGGTCTGCGCACGGACGTCATCGTCGATGCCGTTCCACACGACGTCGACGACGCGGGCGACGCCGTTCTGCTCCAGGCGTCGCGCGAAGTGCCCGGACGGGGCCGTGACGGCAGCGGCGCCCGCCGCGAGACCGCGGAGGTACGACCACCCGTCGCTGCCACCGACCGGCACACCGATGCCGCGGAGGGCGGCGCGGCGCCACAGGTTGAGCACGGCGAGCACAGGGCGGTGCAACGGGGTGACCGCGGCCAGCCCCACGTCGACGCGGTTGTGCATCGTGTGCACGACCGGGATCCCGTGGCGGGCGGCGAAGCGGTGCCCGATGAAGGCGCCCCAGAAGTCAGCCTGCACGTGGACGAGATCGACGGGCGGACGGTGTGCCATCGCCCGGTCGAGGACCCGGTCGGTCGCCCGCCCCGGCCAGGTCATCGCGTACTCGCGGTCGAGGGTGATCGGCAGCGACGGGAGGTCGACGTTCCCCTCCGACGGTGCGGCGTCATCACGCCGTGCGTGCATACGGGGCGCGACGACCGTCACGGTGTGCCCGGCGCGCTCCAGGAACGTCCGCTGCAGCCGCATCGACACCTGCGCCCCGCCGAGGGAGTCGAGGTGCTGATCGGCGAAGAAGACGACGTGCATCCGCGTCACTCGGGCAGCGGCTCGTCGCGGTACAGCGCCTCGAAGGTGTCGAGCGTGCGGTTGATGTCGTGGATCGCCACGCCGTCGAGGGATGCCTTCTGCATCCGCTCGTACTCGCCGGGGGAGGCGGTCAGCACGGCGGTGAGCTTCGCGGCGAGGTCGTCGACGTCTCCCGGCGTGAAGAGGTGCCCGTTCTCGCCGTCGTGCACGAGGTGCGGCAGGGCGACGGCGTCTGCGGCGACGATCGGCAGCGCCGATGCCATGGCCTCCATCGTCGCGATGGACTGCAGCTCGGCGATCGACGCGATGACGAAGAGGCTCGCACGGGACAACAGCGCCCGCAGCTCCTCGTCGGTGGTCCGGCCGTGGAAGGTGACCCGGTCCGACAGCCCGAGCTGCGCCGTCAGGTGCTCGAGCTGCTTGCGCTGGTCTCCGCCTCCGACGATGTCGAACGTCGTATTCAGTGCCGGGTCGAGCTTCGTCATGGCCTTGAGGATGACCTCGACCTGCTTCTCCGCCGTCAGCCGGCCCACGAACACGAGCCGGTTCTCCTCGCGCGGGGCGATGACCGGGGTGTACTGGGAGCGGTCGATGCCGCAGCTCACCGGGATGACGCCGCGCACCTCGACCGTCTTCTCCAGGAAGTCGGCGGCCCGACGCGTGGGCGTGGTGATCGCCCGCGTCAGGTCGAAGGTGCGCTTCGCGTCGGCCCAGGCGAACTTGAGCACCAGGTCGTCGACGAACTTCGGCATGGTCGTGTGGTCGAGGATGTTCTCGGCCATGACGTGGTTCGTCGCGATGACCGGGATGCCGCGCTGCTTCGCGATGCGCGCGAGTCCACGCCCGATCACGATGTGGGACTGGATGTGCACGACGTCGGGCTGCACGGCGTCGAGCACCTTCCGGGCGTAGTGCTTGGAGCGCCACGGCCACACGAAGCGCAGCCAGTCGTGCGGGGCCCAGCGCACGGAGGGCAGGCGGTGGAGCGTCATCGGCTCCCCCTCGATGACCTCGGTGCGGGGCGCGGTGCGACGGTAGGCCTGGTTGGGGGCGACGACGTGCACCTCGTGCCCGCGCTGCACGAGTCCGGCGGCGAGACGCTCGGCGAACCGGGCGGCGCCGTTGATGTCGGGGGCGAACGTGTCGCATCCGAGGAGGATCTTCAGCGGACGGGGCTGTACGGCGGTGGCGTCGCGCGACGCATCGATCGGATCGTCGGAGGAGGTCACAGAGATGCCTAACGGGGTGGCGGCCAAGGAGAAGCCCTGGTCGGGCGGTGGCAACTCTACCCGAGGGCCCTGTCCCCGACGCCGAGCCATACCGGCACCCTTCAGCCTCGGCCGATACCGTGAAGCCATGCGACTGCACGCCGACGCCGACCCCCAGCTGTGGATACCCGTGACGGACTCGCTCGGGTGGAGGGGACGCCGGCATCGCAAGGCCGCGATCCGGATGCTGCTCGGCCAGGTGAACGCCGCGGTCGGCGCGACGGAACGCCCCGGTTCGCGGTTCGGAGCCTGGGCCATGAGCCAGGCCGCGCCGATGCTCATGAAGAAGGCCGACGGCCGGGTCCTCGCGTGGACGTGGAAGGCGGAGCCCGACCTCGTCGTGGCGATGGCGACCGTGCAGGCGCTGACCCCCGACATCCGGATCGCCCGCGCGTCGATGCCGATGGAGTACGACGACACGACCTCTTTCCCGACCCGGCTCGGCGTCGGCGAGAAGCTCGTGGTCCCGACCCCGCCCTCACCTTCGGCGCCACCTTTCGCGACCTACACCTGGGACACCGGTACACACCTGGTGACCCTGACGGCCGTCTGCAGCGACCGCGAACGCTTCGGCACGCTCATCGGCGCGCTCGACGAGCTGGCCCGCAGCCTCCGTATCGCCGACGACCTCACCGGCGGCGAGTCGCCCGACGTCCTCCGCCTCCCGCCCGCCTGAGAGCGATCCCGCCCGGCGGGATGAGAAACGCGCCTCCCGAAGGGCCGGGAGGCGCGTTTCTGATCCGGCGCGGAGAGCCCGGCGCGAGGAGGCCGGGGGCTCAGCGCGCGATGCGGAGCGTGCGCACCTCGAAGGGGCGGAGGTGGAGCCCGCCGCCGAGACGGGGCGCCTCGATCTCGTCCTCGATGAGGCTCACCTCGCGCACCTCGCGGTGCTCGAAGCCGACGGAGAGCTCGCCGACCGCCCGGCGCCCGAGCGCCTCGTACACACGCACGATGACATCGCCGGAGCCGTCGTCGGCGAGCTTCACGGCCGAGACGACGATCCCCTCGCCCGACACCTCCACCAGCGGCTCGACCTCGCGCGCCCCGCGGATCACCGTGGGCGTGCTGTTGAGGCGGATACCTTCGGCGGTCGCGATCGCGGCGTCAGCACCGATCACGAAGCCGACCTCGATCTCATGGAGCCCGTGGTCCGTATCCGGGTCGGGGAACCGCGGCGCCCGCAGAAGGGAGAGCCGCACGGTCGTGGTGACCCCGTCCTCGCCGACCTCGCGCGTCGTGTCGTACCCGTAGATCGAGTCGTTCACGAGGGCCGCACCGAAGTCCTGCTCGCGCACCAACACGAAGCGGTGCATCGAGGTCTCGAACTTCGCCGCCTCCCAGCTCGTGTTCGTGTGGGTGACGCGCGCCTGGTAGCCGAACTGCGTCTCGGCTTCGGTGTGCGACGCCTGGATGTCGAGCGGGAACGCGAGCTTGAGCAGCTTCTCGGTCTCGTGCCAGTCGACCTCGTTGCGCAGCAGCACCGTGCGCGAGCCGGGCGCGAGAAGGATCGTCTGCGTGATGGTCGACTCGGAGAACGGACGCACGACGACGATCTGCGCGACACCGTTCACGAGTGATGCCTCGATCGATGAGACCGCGGTGAGGTCGTCGACGCTGTTGCGGTAGTAGCGGTCGATGTCCCACGCGTCCCACATGTTCGGGAAGTCCTGGTGCACCTGGAACAGGTTCGCAGCCTTGCCGGGCGCGACCGTCTCCCGCCCTGTGGCCTTGTCGACAGCCGAGACGATCAAGCCCTCGGCCGAGACGAGCACGGACACGAGCTCGTTCTCCAGGCGCCACCCCGGGTGGGTCGCTGAGCCTGCCGAAGCGTCCTCGACGAGCGAGACCGGCCCTTCGACGGGTTCAGGGACCCACGAGGCGCCGAGTGCGCGCCCCCGAGCCACCGAGGTCGGCTCGAACCGCAGCTCGCGGTCGCCCTCCCCGGCGAGCGACCGGCGCGCGGCGTCGGCGATGTCGCGCGCATCCGACAGCACGTCGGACAGCACGGCGACGGCCTCCCGGTGCACCCACGCGATCGAGGTGCCGGGCAGGATGTCGTGGAACTCGTGCAGCAGCACGGCCTGCCAGAGCCGGTCGAGCTCGGCCTGCGGGTACGCGGCGCCGGTGCGCACGGCGTCGGTCGCCGCCCACAGCTCGGCCTCCACCAGCGCGTGCTCGGCCCACCGGTGCAGCGCCTTCGTGGCGTGCTGGCTCGTGAGCGTGCCGCGGTGCAGCTCGAGGTAGAGCTCGCCGACCCACACGGCGGGGTTCGGCAGCTCGGCCTTGGCGGCGTCGAAGAACACGTCCGGGTGCTCCCACACCACCTGCGCGCTGCCCTCGAGGTCGCGCAGCCGCTCGGCCTTGCCCGTCATCTCGCGCGTCGTGCCGCCGCCGCCGTCACCCCAGCCGACCGGGGCGATCGACCGCGAGCTGAGGCGGTTCTCCTTGAACTGCCGCGAGGCCTTCGCGACCTCCATGCCGCTCAGCTGCGAGTTGTAGGTGTCCATCGACGGGAAGTGCGTGAATACCTGCGAGCCGTCGATGCCCTCCCAGAGGAAGGAGTGGTGCGGGAAGACGTTCTGCTGGTTCCAGGAGATCTTCTGCGTGAAGAACCACTCGAACCCGGCACGGCGCATGAGCTGCGGCAGGGCCGGCGAGTAGCCGAAGCTGTCCGGCAGCCACACGCCCTTCGACCGGAGGCCGAACTCCCGCTCGAAGAACCGCTGCCCCTGCGAGAACTGCCGCACGAGCGACTCCCCCGTCGGCATCACGGTGTCGGACTCCACCCACATGCCGCCGAGGGGCAGGAAGCGTCCGGCGGCGACGGCGGCCTTGACCCGCTCCCACACCTCGGGACGGTGCTCCTTGATCCAGGCGTACTGCTGCGCGCTCGACATGCCGTACTGGAAGTCGGGCTGCTCCTCGATGAGCGTGGTCATGGACGAGGTGGTGCGCGCGACCTTGCGGATCGTCTCGCGCACCGGCCACAGCCAGGCGGAGTCGATGTGCGCGTGGCCGACGGCCGAGATCCGGTGCGCACTCGCCTCGGCCGGAGCGGCGAGCACGTCCGCGAGCCGTGCCCGCGCGTCGCCGGCGGTCTCCACGATGTGCTGCAGGTCGAGCACGTCGAGCGCGTCGTCCAGGGCCTGCAGGATGCGCATGCGGCGCGGCGACGTGGCAGGGAGCTCCGCCTGCAGCTCGAACAGCACCTCGAGGTCGAGCGACAGGTCGAACACCTCGGGCTCGAACACCGCGAGGTCGAGGCGCCGCAGCCGGTACAGCGGCTCCTTCGAGGAGGTGAGGACGTCGCCCTCCTGGGTCGGCAGGAAGGGGTGGTAGTCGAGGAGCACAGGGTTGGACGCGCCCTCCAGGTAGAGCTCGACGGGCTCATCGCCCGCCGCCGTCTCCACGATCGGCACCCACTGGTTCCGCGGGTTGATGCTCTTGATCGGCGTGCCGTCCGGCCGGTAGGCGAGGGCCTCGCACTGGAACCCCGTCATGTTCACGTCGAAGCCCAGGTCGATCAGCGCCTCGACCCGGCGCCCGGCCCACTCCGCGGGCACCCGACCGGTGAGCTTGAACCACGTGGTCCCCCAGGCCGGGCCCCACAGCTCGCCGACCGCGGCCGGGGCGAAGGAGAGCGCCAGGCCGTCCGCCGGGGCGATGGGCTCTCCGGGGAGCTGATGCGCCTCGACCGTGAGGGGAACCGCGGCCGAGTGGATCGCGGGGCGGATGCGCTCGTCGAGGACCCGCTTGACGCGGCCGACGGTGAGCGAGGTGTCGTCATGCATGATGGGGTTCTCCGGGCTCGACGGTGAGGGATGGGGTTCGATGCGCGTCGCTACTAAAACGATCTAGCACGGGAGTCTACGGCACGTTCTCCGCTGCTTTCGAGAGGCTAAACCGATCAAGTAGGGTGATGCCTATGACCCCGGGGAAACGCGTGACCATCGCGGATATCGCGCGCATGGCCGGCGTCTCCCCCGGCGCCGTCTCGTTCGCCCTCAACGGTCGCCCCGGCGTGAGCGAGGAGACGCGGCAGCGCATCCTCTCGATCATCGAGGAGCATCACTGGCAGCCGAGCTCCGCCGCGCGTGCCCTCGTCGGCGCCCGTGCCAACGCGGTCGGATTCGCCCTCGCCCGCCCGGCGCGCTCCCTCGGCTCCGAGGCCTTCTTCACCGACCTCATCGCCGGCATCGAGTCCCGCCTCTCCGAGAGCAAGGTCGGTCTGCAGCTCCGCCTCGTCGCCGACATCGACGAGGAGATGGAGGTGCATCGGCAGTGGCGCTCGTCGAATCAGGTCGACGGCATCATCCTCATCGACCCGCGCGACGACGACCCGCGCGGCGCGCGCATCACGGCCCTGGACGCCCGCGCCGTCATGATCGGCTCGAAGCCCTCCCCGGACGGCGCGGTGCCCAGCGTGTGGATCGGCGACGACACCGTCGCGGAGACCCTGTTCTCCTACCTCGCCGCCCTCGGTCACACGCGCATCGCCTACGTCGCCGGTCCGGCCGAACTGGAGCACACCCGCCTGCGCGCCGAGGTGCTGGAGCGGATGGCGGCGGACGGCATCGCCGGCGAGGTCATCACGACGGACTTCTCCCCCGCCCGCGCCTCCGCCGTGACGCGCGCGCTGCTCTCCGGCCGGCAGCGCCCGACCGCGATCGTCTACGACAACGACGTGATGGCCGTCGCCGGCCTCCGCGTGGCGCAGGAGATGGGCCGGGCGGTTCCCCGCGACGTCTCCCTCGCGTCGTTCGACGACTCCGTCATCGCAGGACTCATCAATCCGTCGATCACCGCGATGACCCGCGACACGTTCGAGCTCGGCGAGCAGGCGGCCACGCTCCTGCTGCAGCAGATCGAGGCCGGCACCACGCTGCCGAGCGTCCAGGGCCCGACCCCGGTGCTCACCGCCCGCGAGAGCACGGCACCTCCGCCCCGCTGAGACCCCGCCTCCCCGCCCACACCCCGGGCTCTCGACGCACGCACCCCGGGGTCTCGACGACAACCCGGGGTCTCGGCGACTCAGAGACGTGGGAAGAAACTCAGACGACGGTGTTGACGGAGGCGGAGCGCGTCACGTCGGACGCGGACGGGGCGGGGTGGATGAGGCGGCGGATGCCGCGTGCCTCCAGCGCCGCGGGGTCCTGTGCGGTGCGGGAGGTCACCAGCGCGGGGTCGTCGCCGGCGGCGCACGCGTCGACCCAGGCCTGGAAGACCGCGCCGCCGGGGCTCAGCGCCGCCCGGCTCACCGGCACCTCCTGCTCGTCGACGTCCACGACGATCGCTGTCGGACGAGCCGGAGCCGCGGTGCGGGCACGCAGCTCGGGGATGAGCTCCGCGAACCGGCGGCCGAGGGGCTTCGCCGCACCCTCCTGGTCGATCAGCCCGAGGGAGTACTCCAGCTCCGGGAAGTCGGCGAGCTCCCGGCTCACGTCGTGCGAGCACCACCAGGTCACACCCCAGAGGTTCTCGGTGCGGAGAGCCGAGCGCACGGTGGCCTCGAGGAATCCGGGCATCTCGCTCTCGTCGAGGCAGTTCGAGGGGGCACCCACCTCCTGCAGCCAGATGGGCCGGGCGGGATCCGTCGCGAAGGCGCGGGAGAGCTCGATGAGGTACTCGGCATGACGGTCCGCCGCGACGGAGCGCCCACCGTAGCGCTGCGCCGTGCCGTTGAAGATCCAGGAGTGGATGGTCGTCATCGCGCCGAGGCGGGAGGCATGCGCCGGCGTGAACCCGTGATCGTCCATGTACCAGACCGCGTCGTACTCGCTGTGCACATGCGGCAACCCCGGAGCGCCCCGGTCCGCTGCGGCGAGCAGCGCCTCGATCCATCCGCCCGCCTCATCCGTCGTGACCGGCCACGGCGAGGGGTGGGTGTGCGCGGAGAACTGGTTCGTCTCGTTGCCGAGAGTGAGCCCGAGGAAGTTCGGGGCATCCCGCAGCGCGCCGGCCAGCCGCTCCACGAGCTGCGCCTGGCCATCCAGGGCGCTCGGATCGGTGAACATGTTCCGGTCGTGCCAGGTGTACAGCCAGGACGGGACGAAGTCGAAGCTCGACAGATGCCCCTGGATGACATCGACGCTCGCGTCCAGCCCGAACTCGGCGGCGATGTCGACCATGGCGCGCACGTCGTCGATCGCCTTCGCCCGGATCAGGGTGCGGTTCGGCTGCAGGACGGTCCAGAGCGGGAATACGCGCACGTGGTCGAGGCCGAGCGCGGCGAGGGCCGCGAAGTCGCGGCGCACGTCGTCCGGGGTGAAGTCGAGCCAGGAGTGCATCCAGTCCGTCGACGGCGTGTAGTTCGCCCCGAAGCGGAGTGGGGCGTCGAGAGCGCCGCGCTGCGTCATGTGTGCACCTTTCGGACCGTGCCCTCCCGCGAGGACATGTCGCACCACTATAACGCTTGAGCATCAGCCTCGATAGGGATGTCTTGACACCGACCGGATCCGATGGTTTCATCTGCTAAAGCGCTGTAGTCCCTCCGTCGGACCGCGCCGATTCGCCCGCCTCGAGGAAGAAGCACGATGAAAGTTCCCGCACGCATTGTCGCTCTAGCAACCTTCACGATCGGCGCCCTGGCGCTCGTGAGCTGCACCGGAGGCGGCGCCGCCTCGGACGGCGCCGGCCCCATCGACACCTCCGGCGAGCTCAGCGGAACCATCCAGTTCCAGACCTGGTCGCTGAAGAACGAGAAGTTCACCCCGTACTTCGAAGACCTCATCGCCGCGTTCGAGGAGGAGCACCCGGACGTGACCGTCGAGTGGCTCGACCAGCCCGGCGACGGCTACCAGGAGAAGATCCTGAGCCAGGCGAACGCCGACACGCTGCCCGACGTGCTCAACCTGCCGCCGGACATCGCCTACCCCCTCGTCGCGGCGGGGAAGCTCGTCGACCTCGACACCGCGGATCCGGACCTGAAGGCGACGTACAACGCGGGCGCCTGGGACGCGTACAGCCAGTACCCCGGCGTCGAGGGCACCTATGGCCTGCCCTGGTACCTCTCCAGCGACGCGTCCTGGTGGAACCTCGCCCAGCTCGCCCCGTACGGCGTCACCGAGGAGAACCTCCCGACGACGGTCGACGAACTGCTCACGCTCGCGAAGGACGTCGCCACGGAGTCCGGCGGCAAGGTCCAGCTCCTCTCCTCGATCCCGGCGCTCGACACCTTCACCGCCGCCGGCATGGAGGTCATCAACGACGAGGGCGAGTTCGACTTCAACACCGACGAGGCCGCCGCGATCATCGAGCAGTACGCCGACGCCTACGCGGCGGGCGCGATGCCCGCCGAGGCACTGACCGGCGACTACGGCGGGAACGCGGAGGCGTACATCCAGGAGAAGGTCGCCTTCACGACCGGCGGCACCGGCTTCACGACCGATCTGCAGAAGGACGCCCCGGCACTGCTGGAGAACACCGTCGCCACCCCGCGCCTCGGTGTCGCCCCGCTCTACGTGCAGGGCCTCAACGTCTCCGCCGACTCCGACAACAAGGAAGCCGCACTCGCGTTCGCCGAGTTCGCGACGAACGAGGAGAACCAGGTCGCGTTCTCCTCCCTCGCGGTCGGCACCGCCCCCGGCACGGCCGACGGCGGCGACCAGGTGGTCGAGAACATCGCCTCCTCCGTCACGGACGAGAAGCAGCTCGCCGCGATCGACACCGTGTTCGGCGCGATGAAGGACGCCAAGGCGCTGCCGTTCCAGTGGACCTCGGACATGGCGACCTACATGACCCAGCAGATCGCCCTGGCCGTGAACGGCGAGGCCGACGCCAAGACGCAGCTCGACAAGATCGTCGAGTACGCCAACGCGAACCGCGTGGACCAGTGAGCATGCGCGCGGACACCGGCACCCGGCAGCGGAGGTCGACGATGAGATCCCACAAGTGGTTCACCCCGTGGCTGCTCCTCGCCCCCGCCGTGATCTGGGTGCTGGTGTTCGCGCTCTGGCCGTTCCTGAACACCGTCGTGCTCAGCTTCACGGACGCCCGCCCCCTGCGGACCCCGGAGTTCGTCGGCGGCGCGAACTACGAGCGCATGTTCGGCGACGAGATGTTCTGGAACGCGCTGACCACCTGCCTCATCTACGTGGTCGTGTGCGTGCCGCTGCTCACGATCCTCCCGCTGCTCCTCGCCCTCCTCGTGCAGAAGAAGCTCCCCGGCATCTCGTTCTTCCGCACCACGTTCTACTTCCCCGTCATCGCCTCGGTCGTCGTGGTCGCCCTCATCTGGACCTGGCTGTTCGACAGCCGCGGCATCATCAACCAGACCCTGGAGTTCCTCGGCCTCATCGATCAGCCGATGGCCTTCCTCGTCGACCGCTGGCTGCTGCTCGGCTGCGCGATCCTGCTGACGGTGTGGAAGGGACTCGGGTACTACATGGTGGTGTACCTCGCCGCCCTGGGGAACGTGGGCAAGGAGCTGCACGAGGCCGCGATGCTCGACGGGGCGAGCTCCTTCCGCCGCTTCCTCTCCGTCACGATCCCGTCGGTGCGCGGGGCGATGCTCCTCATCGCCGTCCTCATCGCGGTGTCCGCCATGCGCGTGTTCGCCGAGCTCGACGTGCTCTCCAAGAGCACGGGCGGCCCCGGCGGCTACGACATGTCGCTCGTGATGCTCATCCGGCAGGTGGGCTCGGGCCTGAACGGCAACATCGGCTACGCGTCCGCGATCAGCGTGGCGCTGTTCCTCCTCACGCTCGTGCCGCTCGCGGCGATCGCGTTCATGAACCGCGAGAAGAAGGCGAAGGTCTCCGCATGACGACTCTGACGACGCCCCCGGTGGAGAGCACTCCGCCCGCGGAGGAGGCACCGCGGTCCGGCCGCGAGCGCATCTTCCGCCGCCGCGGTTCCGGCGACTTCAGCAAGCCCACGCTCGGCGGACTCATCGGCCGGTACGCGCTGCTGCTGTTCGTCCTGTTCCTCGTCATCGGCCCCTTCGTCTGGCAGCTCTCCACCTCGTTCAAGGGACCGCAGGAGAACATCTACTCCTTCCCGCCCGAGCTCATCCCCCGCGATCCGACGCTGCAGAACTACACGAGGGTCGCCGACATCGTCCCCGTCTACCTCTACGCCTGGCACTCGCTGCTCGTCTCGCTCGGCACCGTGCTCAGCAACGTGATCCTGGCCACGTTCGCCGGCTACGCCCTGGGCTGCATGCGCTTCCGCGGGAAGTGGATCGTCATGGGCATCCTGCTGTCCACGCTGCTGTTCCCCGGCGAGGTCACGGTCACCAGCAACTTCCTCACCATCCGCGCGCTCGGGCTCGCCGACACCCTGTGGGGCGTGTTCCTCCCCGGAGCGATCAGCGCCATGAACGTGCTGCTCGTCGCCACCGCGTGCCGCATGATCCCGAAGGACGTGCTGGACGCGGCCACCGTCGACGGTGCGACCACGTGGCAGCGCATCCGGCACATCGTGTGGCCGAACATCCGCGGCATGGTCTCGGTCGTGGCGATCTTCGCCTTCATCGGCGCGTGGGACGACTACCTCTGGCCGCTCATCGTGCTCTCCGACCCGGCCAAGTACACCCTGACCGTCGGCATGGCCTACCTCAACAGCAGCTTCTCGGTCGATCCGCGACTCATCGCCGCCGGCACCATGATCGCGCTCGTGCCCATCGTGATCATGTTCTCGTTCACGCAGCGCTTCTTCTTCAAGGGCGTGCAGGAGGGTGCGCTGAAGGGGTGAACGCGCCGCTGCTCCGCCCGGCCTCCGGTCCCGCGGATCCTCCGTCGTCGCGCCCGCACGCCGGAGTGCTCCCCGGAGTCGTCTTCGCGTACACGTTCGACCCCTCCCGCGGGGCGCAGCGGATCGATGTCCCCGGCCTCGACGGCATCGCCCTCACCCCGGACACCGTGCTGCACTGGGCGTTCTACGCCGACGGCCCCGCCGCGACCCTCGCCCCCTGGGCCGCGCTCGCGGTCGCCGTCGACGTGCGGAGCGCCGACGGCAGCCGGCTGAGCGACATCGCCGCCGTCCGCGACCGCTACGACTTCCCGCTCACGGCCGAGGGGCAGTTCGCCGCCCGGTGGAGCATGCCCGAGCAGTGGAACGCCGACAGCGTCGCCCTCGCGCCCCTCGCCGTCGGGAGGGGCACGGGCACGGTCGAGCTCGTCTTCGGTACCGCCGATCTCGCGACCGCGCCGGATGGGTCCACCGAGGTCAGCGGCTTCGTCCAGGTCCGCGTCGAGGAGCGCCCTGGCCCCGGCGATCTCCCGCCCGTCGAGCGGGTCGACACCCGGCGCGGCTCCCACTCCGGCCCCCGCTTCTCCCGCGGGAACACGATCCCGGCGGTCGCCGTGCCGCACGGCTTCACCTTCGTCACGCCCGCGACCGACGCGGAGGATCCGCGCTGGCCCTATCGCCCGTTCGTGCATGACGATCCCCCGGGGCGGCGTCTCGAAGCCCTGCAGTTCTCGCACCAGCCCAGCCCGTGGATCGGCGACCGCTCGGTGCTCCAGCTCATGCCGTTCCGGGGGACGCCGACGTCGGACAGGGCGGCCCGGCGTCGCTGGATCGTCCCCGAGAGCGAGCGGGCCCGCCCGCACGAGTACGCCGCGGACCTCGGCGACGGGCTGCAGGTCGAGATGACCGCGACCTCGCATGCCGCCGCGTTCCGCGTGCGGTGCGACGACCCGCACGCCGCCGTGGGGTTCGTGATCGACCAGCTCACGGACGACGGCCGACTCACCTTCACCGACGCCGGCTTCGAGGGCTGGATCCCCGAGGGGCCCGAGGACTGGGGGAACGCGCCGCGCTGCTACTTCGCCGGCACCGTGCCCAGCGCCTCGGACGTCGCTTGCGGCGCCCTGGACGACGACGGACGCGCCCGGGTCGCGGGCTTCGTCCGCGCCGGGGGCGCTGTCGAGGTGCGGGTCGGGGTCTCGTTCCTCTCCGTCGCGCAGGCTCGGCACAACCTGACCCTCGAGGCCCCTCCCGCCGTCCCCTTCGACGAGCTCCGCGCTCGTGCCGCCGCTGCGTGGAACCGCCTGCTCGGTCGCGTGACGATCCCCCCGCTCCCCGATGCCGAGCGTCCGTTCCGCGGCCTGGCCGACGAGGAGCAGCGCGCCCGGATCGCCGCCGCACTCCACCGGATGCACCTGTATCCGAACACGGCGGCGGAGAACGCAGGCACCGCGGACGCGCCGGAATGGCGGTTCGCCGACGTGTTCGCGCCCCTGACCACCTTCGGAGAGACCACCACCGGGGCGCCGGTCGCGGAGGGCGAGCTCGTCGTCAACAACGGCTACTGGGACACGTACCGCACCGAGTGGCCCGCGCTCGCGCTCCTCGACCCCGCGCTGGCCGGACGCCTGCTGGACGGGCAGCTCACCCAGTATCGCCGCGGCGGCTGGATGGCCCGCTGGAGCGCCCCCGGGTACGTCGACAGCATGGTCGGCACCTCCAGCGACCAGATCTACGCCGACGCCGCGCGGTGGGACGTTCCCTTCGACCGGGAGACGGCGTTCGAGAGCGGGTGGCGCCACGCGTGCGAGCCGGGACCCGATCCGCGACGGGGTCGCAAGGGCATCGGCCGCGGGCGCTTCCTCGGCTTCATCCCGTCCGACGTGCCGGAGGGGATGAGCTGGAGCATCGAGAACGCCGTGAGCGACGCCGCCCTCGGGCGGTTCGCCGCCCGGCTCGCGGCATCAGCGACGGACCAGGCCGCGCGCTATCGGGCCTTCGCGCGGTACTTCGCGAATCGCTCCCGCGCGGCGCGCGTGCTCTTCGACCCGGCGTCCGGATTCTTCCGCGGTCGCGCGGCGGACGGCTCGTTCGCGCCGGATTTCGATCCTCGGGTCTGGGGTGGCGACAACGTCGAGACGAACGCCTGGGGCATGTCGGTCGGCACGGTGCACGACGGGCCGGGACTCGCGGCGCTGCACGGCGGGCGGACCGGACTCGGCCGGCACCTCGACGCCCTCTTCGCGGAGCCGGAAACCGCCGACGAGCGCTTCGGCGGTGCGTACGGCACGGTCATCCACGAGCAGCGCGAAGCCCGCGCCCAGCGGTCGGGCATGTGCGCCCTGTCGAATCAACCGGCCCACCACATCCCCTTCATGTATGCCTTCAGCGACCGGCCGTGGCACAGCGCGCGCCTCGTGCACGGCCTCGCGCGCCGTCTCTTCGCCGGTGCGCACATCGGCCAGGGATTCCCCGGCGACGAGGACAACGGAGAGATGAGCGCCTGGTGGCTCTGGGCCGCGCTCGGCCTGTATCCCCTGGAGCTCGCGGCGGGGTCTCTGCGCATCGGATCGCCCCTCTCGGACGACATCCGCGTCACGCGCGGAGACGGCTCGTCGCTGCGCATCCGCTCGCGACGGAGCTCCCCCGAAGCCCACGTGGTGGAGGAGGCACGCCTGGACGGACGCCCGCTGCCCACCGCCGACCTCCCGATCGACGCACTCCAGGGAGATGCGGTGCTCGAGCTCGTGTTCGGCACGGACCCGGCGCGCGCGTTGGAGACCGGAGAGGACGCGCTCGACGCGGAGCCGTGGCACCGCGACCTCACGGGCGGAGAGGGAGAGGCCGTCGCCTCCGCGGATGTCCGCGAGGCGCGGCGCCTGTTCGACGATGGCGACCCGCGGGGTGACGAGGGCGTCCGGCTGCCGGAAGGCTCGTGGGTGGGCTGGCGATTCCCCTCACCCCGCGGCCTCACCGACATCACCCTCACGAGCCGCGAGCCCGTCGCGGCCGGTGTGCTGCGCGGGGAGGTGGAGGAGGCCGACGGTCGCTGGCACCCGCTCACCACGACGCACCTCGAAGACCTGGCGCCCGATCGCACGACGCCGTTCGCTGTGGAGACGCGGGTCGTGACCTCGGCCGTCCGCATCCGCGCGGAGGCCGAGGTCACGCTCCGTCAGATCGAGCTCTTCGATCTGGACTGACTCACCGCGCCGCTGCGCGGTAGACGGTCGCCTCGCCCTTCAGCGCCTCGGTGATGCCGGAGAGGTAGGCCGACTGGTTCGTCGCGGTGAGGTTGTACGCGACATAGACGCCGTACCCGTCAGCCACCGTGCGCTGAGCGAAGTCGGCGGCCGTCGAGGCACTCGTGTTCGCGAGGTCGATGGCCGCGGCGCCGAGCCGACCACGGTCGTCCAGGCCCGGCACGGTGGGAGCGTCGTAGGTCGGGTAGTACGGGTTCCAGGCGTGATCGAGCACGCTGCCGGCGTCGAAGAGGCCGAAGTCCGTGGTCGTGTAGGACGGGCCGATCGCATACAGCGTGATGAGCTTGTCCGGCCCGAGCCGGTCGCGCAACGCGGAGGCCAGCCAGCCGAAGGACTGCGGGTTCGGCTGCGGGGTGCCGTTCGCCCCGTAGTTGCTCCACTCGTCGTCGAAGTCGATGCCGTCGAGGCCGTAGGCGGTCACGGTGTCGGCGAGCTGCGCGGCGAAGGCGTCCGCATCCGCGTACGACGTGAAGTTCGCGAAGCCGGCCCCCTGGTGGTTTCCGAGCACCGACAGCAGCACCTTGGTGCCCTGGGCCTGCAGCGGACGGATCTGGTTCTGCGCATCCTGCAGCGTCTCGGTGACCCGGTCGTTGAGGTGGAGGACCGCCTGCTCCCCGTCGTAGTTGATGTTCGCGGCGAAGATCATGGCCAGATCGACCGCGGGACGGCCCGACTCGGCGAGCGTGTAGTCCGCGACGTTCGCTAAATCGTTCGAGTTCACCTCGACGTAGACGGCGAGCTTCGGGTCGGCAGCGGCGGCATCGGCGGCCGCCGCGGTCGAGGCGGCGAGGGCGGCGGCTCCGGCGGCGGCGAACGCCGCTGCCGCCGCGATACCTCTTCTCAGGCGGGACGATCGTGCGGGTGAGGAACTCATGACGGGATCTTCTCCTTCGGCGTCGTTGTCGAGATCGGGTCGCGACGTCGCGACTCGCGGCCTGACTATATCGCTTAAGCACAGGTGTCGGAAGGGGATGCTGGCGGTGCGCACCGATTCCGACGATGCTGGACGCATGCGCGCCCTCCGACTCCTCTGGCGGTATCCGGTCATCACGCTCACGGTCCTGGTCTTCGCCGTGGTCGGGGCGCTCCACGCCGCAGGCGAGGAGACCATCGGCCGATGGGTCGCGACGATCTTCGTGGCTGCGGTGGTCGTGTGGACGCTCATCGGCATGGTCCGCGACGTGCTCCGCGGCCACGTCGGACTCGACATCCTCGCGGTCGTCGCCATGGTGGCGACACTCGCGGTGGGCGAGTACATCGCGGCGCTCATCATCGTCCTCATGCTCTCCGGGGGCGAGGCGCTGGAGGACTTCGCGGGCCGCCGGGCCAAGCGCGACCTCTCCGCTCTGCTGGATCGCTCGCCGCGCAGCGCCCATGTGCTGACACATCCCGAGGACGCCGGCTCGGACGCGGCGAGGGAGGTGCCGGTCGACGATGTGGCCGTGGGCGCCGTGCTTCTCGTCCGCCCGGCGGAGATCATCCCCGTGGACGGTGAACTGCTCACGGACAGCGCGTCGTTCGACGAATCCTCGCTCACGGGCGAGAGCCTGCCCGTGACGCGCGGCGCGGGCGACGAGGTGCTGTCTGGCGCGATCAACGGCAGCCGGGCCATCCGCCTCCGCGCCCTCCGCACCGGCGCCGACAGCCAGTACCAGCAGATCGTCGCCCTGGTCGCCCAGGCCGAGTCCTCCCACGCGCCCATCGTGCGCCTCGCCGACCGGTTCGCGGTCCCGTTCACCGCCGTCGCGCTCGTGCTCGCGGGGACGGCCTGGGCGCTCTCCGGCGACGCCACGCGGTTCGCCGAAGTCCTCGTGCTGGCGACGCCCTGTCCGCTGCTGATCGCCGCTCCCGTCGCCTTCCTCGGCGGACTCTCCCGGGCGGCGAAGTCGGGCGTCATCATGAAGAGCGGTGCGGTGATCGAGCAGATCGCGCGCGTGCGCTCCGCGGCGTTCGACAAGACCGGGACGCTCACCCAGGGGAGGCCAGAGCTCGTCGACGTGCGTCCGGCACAGGGCTTCGATGCGGATGAGATCCTGCGACTCGCCGCCTCGGCCGAGCAGTACTCCTCGCACGTGCTCGCCGACGGCATCCGCCGCGCCGCCGCCGCCCGAGGCCTGGCGCTGCACGGGGCGACGGAGGCGAGCGAGACCGCGACGAACGGGGTGTCCGCGACGATCGGCGGCCGCGCGGTTGTCGTCGGCAAGCCGGCGTATGTGGCGTCCCTCGCCCCGGACACCGTACGGGCGGAGCTCGCGCCGGGACAGGCCGCCGCCTATGTCGCCGTGGACGGACGGTTCGCGGGGGTCCTGGTCCTCGCCGATGCCGCCCGCCCGGAGGCGCCGGCCGTGATCTCGTGGCTGCGGACGCACGAGGTCGACCGGCTCGCGATGCTGACCGGGGATGTGGAGACCACCGCGGCGTCGATCGGACGGCAGGTCGGGATCGACGAGATCCACGCCGAACTCCTGCCGCCCGAGAAGGTGCGTCTGGCCGCCGAGATGCAACCACGGCCTGTGCTGATGGTCGGCGACGGTGTGAACGACGCCCCGGTGCTGGCAGCGGCCGACATCGGCATCGCGATGGGCGCGAAGGGAGCGACGGCCGCCGGGGACGCCGCCGACGTCGTCATCCTCGTGGATTCGCTCGCCAAGGTCGTCGACGCCGTCGCGATCGGACGGCACACCCTCCGCGTCGCCCTCACCGCGATCTGGATCGGGATCGGGCTGAGCGTGGGGCTGATGGTCGTCGCGATGACCGGCGCCATCCCCGCGGTCGTCGGCGCGCTGGTCCAGGAGCTCGTCGACCTCGCGACGATCCTCTACGCCCTGCGCGCGCTGAGCGGCCCGCCGAGCGATCTCCGCCCCTCCGCCGTGCCGCTGCGGAATACCGTGACAGCCTGAGACCCCGGACTCAGACTGGAGGCATGACCGTGGACGACCCGCAAGTATGGACACTGATCGGCTCTCCGAACGGATCGACGGCCTCGACGCCCGGCTCGGACGCATCGAGACGAAGGTCGACGATCTCGACAGGGAGCTCACGAACCTCGCGACGCGGTTCTGGCGCTCGCAGTGACCGGCCCGCGGCCTCAGATCGCCACGTCGCCGACGAGGTTGACCTTGATGCCCATGCCGTCGAACATCGCGGCCTTCGCGATCAGCGCCTTGTCCGCGGTCTCGGCGTCGGGCGCGTAGACGAGCTGCGCGTGGTTCGCCTTGTGGCGCGCCATGAACTGGTCGCGCGAGATGCCGTGCAGCACCACATGGGCGATCGGCCACTCCGGGTTCGTCGCGTCCTTCCGGCGCTGCGTCTCCTCCGCCGGCAGCTCGACGACCGACGCCCGGAAGATGTCCGCCTGCAGGACGCCCTCGGCGATGAACACCCGGGAGAGCACGACCTCGCCGGGCTTCGAGACGCCGTTGATCGTGGCGCCGCCCGCCGGGAAGAACACGTGCCCCTGACGCCAGCCCTCCGCGTTCTGCCAGCCGCCGAGGTGCGAGGCCGGCACCGAGCCGGAGATCTCGTACACCCACACGAACTGCCCGTCGTAGTCCTCGCCCCAACGGACGTCGTGGAGAGTGTTGTCGGGGACGAGTCCCATCGCCCGCCAGACGCGGTCGGTCACGAGCGCATCGACGGCGACGCCCTCGTCGGCCTCGTTGAAATGCGGGAACGCGCGCCCCTCGTGCAGCACGCGGGAGCCGTCGCGCGAGGTCACCGGCGGGCGCTCGGTGGAGTTCAGGATGCCCTCCGCCAGGTCCGACGCCGGAACGAGATCCTTCAAGCCCTGCTGGTACTGGATGCCGACCGCGTCGAGGCCGAAGTCGTCGGCGATGCGGAGGGCGGCGATGTACATCTTCAGCTGCCACTGCACCTGCTCGCGGGTGAGCTCGGTCGCGGCGTCCTCGCCGTAGCGGAAGGTCATGCCGCGCTCGATCAGCCAGTCGTAGGCGGCGTCGGCCTCCTCCTCAGTGACGTTCAGCATCTCCGCGTAGAGAGCCGACTGCGACAGGCGCTCCTTGTAGATGCCGGTCTGGTTGAGGAGCTCGTCGTCGAAGATGGCGTTGTACATGCCCATGCAGCCCTCATCGAAGACGCCGATGATGGCCTTCTCGGCGCGCAGCTCCGCGGCGAGCGCCTCGCCGAGCTGCTTCTCCGGGCTGTCCGGCAGTGCGGGGAGCGGACGCACGTGGGAGGCATCGTGGGTGATGGCGCCGGTCTCCGTCCACTCCCGGATGCCGTCGCGGAACCAGTCGTCGGTGAAGTCGACCGACCAGATCGTCGCGTACGGCTTGTCCATCTTCGTCAGGCCCGCGTTGAGGCCGAGGAGGCCGACGAGGCCGGGCCAGTCGCCCGCGAAGTTCGCCACCGTGAGGATCGGGCCCTCGTGCGTGCGGAGGCCCGCGAGCACGTGGTGCGAGTACTGCCAGACGGCCTCGGCGACGATGAGCGGCGCGTCGACGGGGATGGCCTTGAACACCTCGAGACCCATGCGCTGGCTGGAGATGAAGCCGTGACCGGTCTCCGGGTCGACCTCATTGGCGCGGACGACCGCCCAGCCGAGGTCGTTCAGCACGCCGGTGACCCCGGCCTCGAGCTCGACCTGGGTGGGCCAGCCGGCCGTGTTGGCCGACTCGCGCAGGTCGCCGGAGGCGATCAGGTACGCGGTCTTCGGCGCGGCGGTGGGACGGGATGCCGGGGTGGGCAGGGTGTAGGCGGTCATGAGTTCTCCGGGGTCGAGGGGGTGGGGGATCCGTCGCGCTGGGCGGCGGCGAGTTCATGGACGACGTCCTTCGAGCCGTCGTACAGGCGCACGTAGCGGTCGAAGAGGGCGTCCGCGAAAGGACGCAGCGCCTCGTCCGGGCGGACGGTGTCGGCGATGGGGTTCCAGTCGGTGATCGCGGGCGCGGCCCCGTCGGCGGCCGTGGCGGTCGCCGCGAGGAAGGCGGCCCCGTAGCTCGCGCCGATCGTCGTCTGCGGCACCTCCTGCACGAGCCCGGTGATGTCCGAGACGATCTGCAGCCACAGCCGTCCCTGCGTGCCGCCGCCGACCGCCACGATGCGGCGAATGTCGGCGCCGGCGGCTCGCATGGTCTCGACGTTGTGGCGCACGCCCAGCGCGGTGGCCTCGAGGGCCGCGCGATAGAGGTCTCCTCGGGTGTGCCGGAGGGTGAGCCCGGCGATGACGCCGCGGGCGTCGGGATCCTGGATCGGGGTGCGCTCACCGGCGAAGTACGGCAGCATCAGCAGACCGTTCGCGCCGGAACCCGACTCCTCCGCCTCGGCGAGCAGCGCCGGGTAGTCGGCGCCGGAGAGGTCCTTCAGCCACGCGGTGAGCGCTCCGGATGCGGACAACCCGCCGGCGAGGTTGCGCGTGCCCGCGAAGGCGCCGGCCGTCGTCCACATCGAGGGCGTGCGGAGCGTCTGCTCCCCGGTCGCGACGAGGAACATCGTCGTGCCGTACATCAGCATGAGGTCGCCGACCTCATGGGCGCCGACGCTCACCGCCTCGGTCCAGGCGTCGATCGTGCCGGTGATGACCGGAGTCCCCTCGGGCAGGCCGGTCAGGTCCGCTGCAGCGGCGGTCACGGTGCCCGCGATCTCCCCGGCCCAGCGCAGCGGGGGCTGCTCGATCGTCCCGGCGAACCGCTGCCACCAGGGGTCGTGCCACTGCTCGCGCTCGATGTCGTACAGCGGCGAGACCTGGCTGGCCGACTGGTGGTCGAGGACGTAGGCGCCGGTGAGCTTGCGGGCCAGCCAGGAGGCGGGCATGTAGAGCCGCCGCGCGCGCTGCCAGGACTCCGGCTCTTCCTCGACGACCCAGGCGATCTTCGGCCCACCGGCCTGCGAGGTGAGCGTCGAGCCGCCCACGCGGGTGATCTCCTCGACGCCGAGCTCCGCCGTCATGCGCTCGATCTGCACCGTGGAACGGGTGTCCACACCGTAGAGGATCGCGGGGCGCACGGGTTCGTCGTCCTCGTCGGTGAGCAGGACGCACGGGCCCATGCCGCTCACGCCGACGCCCACGACCTCCGCGTCGGGGACCGCGGCGAGAAGGTCGGTGGCCAGCTCGACGAACTCGTCCCACCAGATCCGGCCGTCCATCTCGACCCATCCGGACTGCGGACGGGAGACGTCGTGCGCGCGGGTCGCCGTCGCGAGGATCGTGCCGGCGGGGTCCACGAGGACGCCCTTGCTGCTGGACGTGCCGATGTCCACCCCGAGGGTGCAGCGCATGGTCTCTCCTTCGATCCCGACGGGCCGCGCAGGCCTGGACCCAGGCTACGCGAAATCGATTTCAAGGCGCAAGGAGCCGACTGCTTCTGCACCACGAGGACCGATGTCGAGAGTCTCCACAATCTTCGCCTCCGGCCGGAGAAACGCCGGTTCAGCACCGGAATACCGTGACATCCTGACCCCTCCGATCGAGACTGGAGGCATGCCCTTGAACGACCCGCAGGTATGGACGCTGATCGGCATCTTCGTGACGACGATGCTCGGCGGCATGACCCTCATGACGACGCAGTTCGGCCGCGTGCTCCGCGCGGAGATCGGCGGACTGCGTGGGGAGATGACCGGCGAGATCGGCACCCTGCGCACCGAGATGACCACGGCGATCTCCGGCCTCCGCACCGACATGACCACCGAGATCGCTACCCTCCGCACCGACATGACCACCGAGACCACACGACTACGCAGTGAGATCGGCGCCCTCCGCACCGACATGACCACCGAGATCGGCGCCCTCCGCACCGAGATGACCACCGAGATCTCCGGCCTCCGTGCCGAGATGACGACCGAGATCGGCACCCTCCGCATCGACACGACCACCGAGACCGCGGGCCTCCGCACCGACATGACGAACGAGGTCAGCGGACTCCACGGGGCGTTGGCGGCGCTGCACGCAGTGATGATGCGCGAGGTCGGCGGGCTGCGCGCGGCAATGGGTGCGCTGCACGGGGCGATGATCGGGCTGCGTGGCGAGATGATCGGCCTCCGTGGCGAGATGACCGCGCGGCTCGACGGCCTCGATCACGGCCTCGATCGATTGGAGGTGAAGGTCGACGATCTCGACAAGGAGATGACGAACCTCGCGGCGCGATTCTGGCGCTCGCAGTAGCGACGCCCCGTTCAGGCGCGCGCGGCCGCGCGCTGCACCTCGCCGGAGAGGACGATCGTCCGGGCCGGTTGCTCGTCGCCCTTGATACGATCCAGCAGCATCCGCGCCGCCGTCACACCCATGAGGCGCGCGGGGAGCCTCACGACGGTGACGGCGGACGGCGACAGCGTCGTGAAGGGCAGCGACCCGATCACCGCGACACCGAGCTGCGGCGGGGTGAGTCCGCGCTCCGTGAGGACCTGGATCGCGCCGACACCGATGAGGTTGTTCCCGGCGACAACCGCGTCCGGCGGCTCCGGCAGCGCGAGGAGCTCCTCCATGGCCGCGCGCCCGCCGTCGACGCGGAACGTGGCGAAGCGCTGGAGCGAGGAGAGGACATGATCGGAATCCATCGCCGAGAGCGCTTCCCGCCAGCCTTCCGCACGCTCCGCCGCGGTGTCGATGTGCGCGGGGCCACCGATGTACGCGATGCGCCGATACCCGGCGTCGAGCAGGCTCTGCGTCGCTGCGGCGCCCGCCTCCCGGTTGGCCATGACCACACCGTCGATGTCGGCGTCCGTGCGACGGTCCACCGCGACGACCGGCCGCCCCGTCGCCCGCACCGGCCCCAGATCCGAGTGCTCGTCCGCCGTCGCGATGATGACGCCCGACATGTTCTCGGCGATCGCGATCCGGAGGTACGTCGCCTCCTTCTCGGCCTGGGCGTCGGAGTTGCACAGCACGACGGAATACCCCGCTTCGGACGCCGCATCCTCCACGCCGCGCGCCATCTCGGTGAAGTACGGGTTCTCGATGTCCGGGATCACCAGGGCGATGACTTCGGAGCTCTGGGTCCGCAGCGTACGCGCCGTCCGGTTCGGGGTGAAGCGCAGTTCCTCGGCCGCCGCCCGCACCGCCGCCGCCTTCTCCTCCGACACGCTCGTGCCGTTGAAGACCCTCGAGACCGTGGCCGGGGAGACGCCGGCCCGCCGCGCGACGTCGTAGATCGTGGCCATGGGCACCCACTGTAACCGGTTTCAGCCTCAGCCCTCCGCGAGGAATCGATCGAGAGTCGTTCCGAGAGCATCGAGCCGGGTCCGAGCCGCATCCGAGAGCGGCCGGAACGGACGGCGGCAGTCGCCCAGTGTTCCCGCACCTCCCGCGTTGCGACCGGAGAGGTACTTCGCCGCGGGGAAGACGTCGATCGCGACGAGCTCGGCGATGACATGGTTTATCCGGCTCTGCACCCACTGCGCTCCGACCAGGTCGCCGGCGTCGAGGAGGCGCCGCGCCGCCTGGAAGAGCTCGACCTGGAGCCCCACGGTCGTGCCGATCGTCCCGCGGGCACCGGCGGCGAGCGCGGGCACGAACACCTCGTCGAACCCATTGATGTAGGCCTTGTCGGGGAACGCCGCCTTCATGCGCTCGAGGGCGTACATGTTGTGCGCGGTCTGCTTGAGACCGATCACGCGATCATCGCCCAAGAGTTCTCCGGCCGTCTCCAGCGTGAACTCGGTCCCCGTGAACTGCGGGATGTTGTAGACGATCAGCGGGAGGTCCACGGCGTCCAGCACCGCACGGTAGTGGTCGAGGACGGCCTCGATGCCGAAGGAGTAGTAGATCGGCGGGATCATCGAGAGGGCGGAGGCGCCGGCGCGCTGCGCCCGCCGTCCGAGGTCGATCGCCTCCCGCGTCGACAGCGCGCCGACGTGGGCGACGACGGGGATGCGCCCCTCGGCGGCGCGCACGGCGGTCTCCACCACCGCGGTCCGTTCATCCGCTGACAGGAGGAGACCCTCCCCCGACGACCCGCAGCAGTAGATCCCCTCGACGCCGCGGGAGACGTAGTCCTCCACGAGCGTCGAGAGCAGTCCGGTGTCCACCGCCCCGTCCGCGTCGTAGGGAGTGGCGATCGCCGCCATCAGCACCCCGAGGTCCGCCGCGGTGGTCACCATGCGGTCCACCCCCCGTCCACGACGAGGTTCGCTCCGGTCATGTAGCGCGAGGCATCCGAGAGTAGGAAGACCGCGGCCCCGTTGAAGTCGGTCGCCTCCGCCATGCGTCCGATCGGGATGCGCGCGGTGTAGTTCTGCTGGAACGCCGCGTCCTGCGTGTCCCGACCGACGCCGGAGGGCGTGAGGGTGTTGACCCTGATGCCCTGTCGGCCCCAGTACGTCGCGCAGTACCGGGTGAGGTTGTACAGCCCCGACTTCGCCGCCGAGTAGGCCACCGGCTTCACGAACGGCACCCCGGTCTGCTCCTCCTTGTAGGCGTAGATGTCCTGCACCGGCGACACCATCCCGTAGATCGAGCCGACGTTGATGATCGAGCCCGGCGTGCCGGCCGCGCGCATCCGGGCGCCGGCGGCCTGCGTGACGAGGAAGGTGCCGACGAGGTTCACGTCGACCACCTCCCGGAACACCTCGAGGGGGAAGTCCTCGAAGGGCCCGGAGACCTCGGGGGGCGCGCTCGGCTGGGTGTCCAGACCGGCGTTGTTGATCACGCCGTCCGGCGCCGCACCCCACGCCTCGACGATCGCGTCGAGGCCGGCCTCGACGCTGTCCTTCGAGACGATGTCCACGGAGACGCCGAGGAGGCGCGGGCTGTCGGCGATCTCGGGGAACACCTCCTTCAGGCGTGCGGCGTCGACGGTGCGCGATGCCACGGCCACCCGGGCACCGCGTCCGTGGAGCTCGCGGACGAAGGCCGATCCGATCTGGCCGAGGCCGCCGGTGACCAGGATGATGCGGTCGGTGAGGTCGAAGATGTCCGTCATGTCGTTCGCCTCCCTCAGCTCACCGCGTGCCGCGCGAGGTTCTCACGGTCGTACTCCAGGCCGTTCCCCGGCGCTCCGGTCGGGACGAAGAACCCGTTCTGCGGCCGCTGCGGCACGATGACGCCGAGGTCGCTGAGCGTGCCCCCGTCCGTCATCTCGCCGAACAGGGCGTTGGGCACCGCGCAGAGCACGTTCGCCGTGAGCTCCATCACGAAGTGCGGCGTCATCGGGGCGTTGTACGCCCGGCCCAGGGCGGCGATGTCCATGTAGGGCGTGATGCCGCCCACGCGACCGACGTCGGCCTGGATGAAGTCGCACGCGTCGGCGAGGAGGTACTGGTTGAACTGCTGGAGCGTGTAGACGTTCTCCCCCAGCCCGATCGGGATCGGCGAGCGGGCCCGGAGGCGCGCGTGCGAGGCGACGTCGTCCACGCGCAGCGGCTCCTCCACCCAGTAGAGGTTGAGGTCGCGGAACCGGGTGACCGCCCGGACCGCCTCCCCGTACGTCCATCCCTGGTTCGCATCGACCATGAGCGGATACTCGCCGACCGCCTCGCGGATCTTGGTGAGCCGGTAGACGTCCTCCTCGAGGTCCGGCTTGCCGACCTTGACCTTCCCGGCGGCGTACCCGTCGGCCTTCCACTCCTTGACCTGCTCGACGACCTCCTCGGCGGACAGGTTGAGGTTGATGCCGCTGCCGTACAGTGCGACCCGATCGCGCACCTGGCCGAGGAGCTTCGCGAGCGGCTGCTCGTAGTGCAGCCCCAGCAGGTCCCACAGCGCCACATCGATCGCGGCGAGGGCAAGCGTGGTGGTGCCGCCGGGGCCGTTGTCGCGCAGGTGCTGCCAGGAGTGCTGCCAGACGGCCCGCGGATTGACCTCGCGGCCGATGAGCGTCGGGATGAGCTCGCGCAGCGCCGCCATCATCATCTGGCCGCCGACACCGGAGGTGTGGCTGAACCCGGTGCCGACCAGTCCGGTATCGGTGGTGATGTCGGCGAGGATGATCTCGATGTGGGTCACCCGATGGATCTGGTCTCCCCAGGGCCCCTTGGGGAGGGGGATGCGGGAGAGCTGGAGGTCGATCGATTCGATTTTCATGCGTGGTCCTTCCGGGACGACGAGGAGGGGACGGGCGCTTCAGCCCTTGACGGCGCCGGCGGCGAGACCGGCGACGAGGCGCTTCTGCACGAGGAGGAAGCCGACGACGACGGGGAGCACCGAGAGCACGCCGCCCGCGGTGAGGAGGTCCCACCGGATCTGGTACTCGCCGATGAACAGGTGCAGGCCGACCGGCAGGGTGCGCGTCGCCGTCTGCGAGGTGAAGGTGAGGGCGTAGAGGAACTCGTTCCAGGTGAGGATGAACGCGTAGGTTCCCGCCGCCACCATCCCGGGCCGCAGCAGGGGCAGCAGGAGGATGCGGACGATCTGTGCGGACGAGGCCCCGTCGATCTGGCCCGCCTCCTCGATCTCCCGGGGGATGGAGTCCGCGAACCCCTTGAGCAGCCAGGTGGCGAACGGCGTGGCGAACGCGGCGTGCACGAGCGCGAGACCGAGCGTCGTGTCCATCAGCCCCATCCCGCGCAGCTGCCCCTGCAGCGAGATCACGAGCAGCACGGCGGGGAACATCTGCGCGAGCAGCAGCCCGATCATCACGGCCCCGCGGCCGCGGAAGTCGAACCGCGACATCGCGATCGCGGCGCCGGTGGAGACGACGAGCGTGACCGGGACGGCGATCGCGGCGACGGTGAGGCTGTTCCGCAGATAGGTCAGGAACGGCGTCGTCGACAGCAGTTCGGCGTAGGACGCGGTCGTGAACTCGGAGGGGATGAGGTTCGCTCCGGCGCCGGCGAGCTCGTCCCGGGGCGTGAGCGACGTCAGCAACATGACGATGTAGGGACCGAGCACCATCGCGAGCACGCCGAGGAGGGCGATCGCGAAGCCGGTCCGTCCCGCGAGACGGCCGAAGCGGACGGGAGCGGTTGTCGTGCTCATCGCGTGGTGTCCTTCCGGGTGAGGCGCACGTAGAGCGCGATGAAGACGGCGAGGAACAGGGCCTGGATGACCGCGTACGCCGCGCCGGCGCCGAAGTCGCTGGCCTTGTAGGTCGTCAGATAGGACTCCAGCGCCAGGGTCGTCGAGGAGGTGCCCGGCCCGCCGCCGGTGAGGATGAAGATGAGGTCGACGTAGTTCGAGGTCCAGATCAGGCGCAGGAGCGTCGTGATGAGGATCGTCGGGAGGATGGCGGGCAGCACGACGTGGCGGAACACGCCGACCGGGCCGCACCCGTCGATCTGCGCCGATTCCTTGAGCTCGCCGGACACGCTCTGCAGTGCCGCGAGGATCATGATGGCGAAGAGCGGGATGCCCTGCCAGACGTCGATCATCACGAGCGTCGGCAGCGCGGTGCTGTTCTGCGAGAGGAACTCGATCGGTGCGTCGATGATCCCCGCGTTCAGCAGCCACTGGTTGAGGACGCCGTTGTTGGGATCGAGGATCCACTTCCACATCAGCGCGACCAGGACGCTGGGGGTCGCCCACGGGATCATGATGAGCCCGCGGTACACGCCCCGCAGGGGGAAGCGGTTGTTCAGCATGAGCGCGAGCGACAGCCCGCCGATCAGCTGGAGCGCGACGGCACCGAAGGTCCAGAACGCCGTGCGGCCCAGCGTGGGGACGAACTCCGCGGTACCGATGACGCTGGCGAAGTTCTGGAACCCGACGAACTCGAGCACGCCGGTGAAGACGCTCACGTCGTTGAACGAGAACCAGATCGAGCGGACGAGCGGGTACCCGGCGAAGACCGCGACGAGCACGATCGCCGGCGCGAGCAGGACGAGGGGGGCGACCGAGCCGCGGCGCGCGCGTCGCCGGGGCCGGGTCACCGGCCGGCGCGGGGCCGGCCGGCCGGTGACGACCGCTTCCGTGAGGGTGGAGCTTGCCATGTCGATCCTCAGCGCAGCACGTCGGACATCTTCGTCAGCACGTCCTGGCTGCTGATCTCGCCCTGGAACGCCTGCTGGATGAGCGGGTTCCACTCCTTCGCGGCGAGCTCGGCCACCCCCTCCAGCGCAGGCCACGTCTTGGCGGTGGGGATCGCGTCGACGGCGACCGCGAGCTGCGGGTCGGACGAGTACGCCTCGGTGTCGATGACCGACTCGAGCACCGGCAGCTGACCCTGCGGCGAGGCGGAGATCTTCTCCATCTGCGCCTCCTCGCTCAGCCAGGAGATCCACTCCCAGGCGGCGTCCTTCTTGTCGGAGCCCTCGAGGATGACGTTGCCGCTCATACTGCCGAGCGTCGCGCCGGGCTTGCCGTCGGCCGTCGGGATCGGGACGACGCCGAGCTTGTCGCCGAAGACCCCCTGCAGCTCCTTCAGGGAACCCGGGTGGTGGATCATCATGCCGGTGAGGCCCTCGACGAAGTTCGTCTTGACGTCGGCGAAGGCGGCCGTGATCGATCCGGGGGGCGCCGCCTGCAGGTCGGTGACGATGCGGAGGTAGTCCTCGTTCACCGCGACGCCCTTCGCGTCGTCCAGGACGACCTCGCCGGAGTCGTCGACGACCGACGCCCCGCCGGCGTACATCCACGCGAGCCACTGGTCCTGTCCGCCCGCACCGCCGCGGACGTCGATGCCGTACCTGCCGTCACCGGTGAGGGCGGCCGCCGCGTCCAGGAGGTCCTGCTGGGTGCGCGGAGCCTCGAGCCCGAGCTCCTCGAAGTAGTCCGTGCGGTAGTAGAGGTAGAGCGTCGTGTACTGGTGGGGCAGCATGTACACCGCGTCCTCGCCGGGCAGCTGACCCGTCGCCCAGAGCGAGTCGACGACGTCGTCCGAGGCGTCCCAGCCGTTGACGTACGAGGTGAGGTCGGCGATGGCGCCCTGCGGCGCGAACTGCCCGAGCCACCAGTCCTTGCTGCGGGCGGCATCCGGCCCGGTGCCGTTCATCGCGGAGGACACGAGCTGGTTCTGGTACTGGTCGAGCGGGATCGTCTCCAGAACGACCTTCACGTCGTCCTGTGCGCCGTTGAACTCATCCGCGAGCTCTGTCCAGGTGGGGTCGGTCGCGTCGTCCTGCCAGAGCCAGTACGTGATCTCGACAGGGCCGTCGCCCTCCCCTGACGGGGCGCTGCCGGCACAGCCGGTGGCGAGGGCGACGACGCCGAGGGCGGCCAGGGCGGGGAGGATTCGGGTGGATCTCATGATGCGTACTCCTTCGTCGATCAGATGAGGGTCGTTCGAAATCGATTTCAAGACGGGTGCGACAGAACGCGCCGGTGCGGGGAGGGTCAGACCGGCAGCGCGGCCGTGGTGCCGAAGTCGATGTCCGGATAGCGGTTGCGGACACCGTAGAAGTGGGCGTCCAGCTCATGGACGGCCCGGCGGGTGTCGCCGGCCTCGATCGCATCGATGATGCGACCGTGCATCGCGGCGATGGCGGGATCCTCCTCGACGGGCTCCTCGCGTCGCGCGGCGGCGAAGACGACCCAGAAGGACTGCAGGAACTGATCCACGAACGCATTGCCCATCGGCGCGAGCAGCCCGCGGTGGAACTGCTGGTCGAGCTCGGCGAAGCTCTCGTTGCGCAGGGCGCGCTCCACCATCTCCTCCGAGAGCAGCCGCAGACGGGCCAGGTCGCTCGGCTGCAGGCGCGGGATCACCAGAGGGAGCAGAGACGTCTCCAGCGCGTGACGCACTTCCAGGAGTTCCCGGGTGGCGGCCTCCGGGTCGTCGACGAAGCCGATCCAGCGGGTGGCGAGATCGGCGGCGCGGAATCCTCGCCAGACCCGGCGCGCCCCTTGCCGGGACACCACGATGCCGAACGCCTCGAGGACGCTGAGGGCCTCGCGGATACGCTGCCGTCCCACCTCCAGCACGGCGCCGAGCTCGGCCTCGGTGGGCAGCGGGTCGCCGATCTCCAGCCCGGAGCGCTGCAGATGCTGAGCCAGACGTCGGGCGAGCGCGTCCGACAAGTCGGACCCGGTGACCTCGATCTTGTCTGACATGTTCCGTTCGCTCCTTCGCGATGTCGGCGGAATTCCCGGTTCTGAGCCTAGACAGTCGTTGCGTTGGTCGTCAAGTGCCCTCTCGCCCACATTCACTTGTCGGACAAGTGAGCGAGCGGATACGCAGAGATGCCGCGACCCGAAGGCCGCGGCATCCCGTCCGTGCGTGTCCCGGATTCGCGTCAGCGGTGCGCGGCCACCACCTGCGCGACGGCCGCCCGCTGGTCGGCGGAGGGCTCGGCGATCGCCATGCGGCAGTGCGTGTCCACGACGTCGAGCACGCGGTACGCCTCCTTCATGCGCGCCATGTCGCCGCCGATGAGCGCGACGACATCGTCCACGGCGGCCTGTGCCGCGGCGATGGCATCGGCATCGCCGGAGCGTCCGGCGTCGGCGAGGGCGCGGAACGGCTTCGGCGTCACGGAGGAGACACCAGAGACGACGCCCTGCGCGCCCGCTTCGACGGCTGCGATGAGGTCACGGTCGGCGCCGGTGTACAACTCGAAGTCGGCCGGCACCACCGCGCGGTACGCCGCGATGTCGTCGAGCGAGAGCTCGCTCACCTTGGCCCCGACCACGTTCGGCAGGGCGGCGATACGCACGAGCAGCTCCGGCGAGACGGGGTTCCCGCTGCGCGCGGGATAGATGTAGACGTAGAGGCGTCCCTCCCCCACGGCTGCCGAGACGGCGCGGTAGTAGTCGAGGATCGCGTCGTCCGTGGCACGCAGGTAGTAGGGGGTGAGGGCCGCGAACTCCGTGGCCCCCAGCTCCTTCGCGATGCCGATCAGGCGCACGGCCTCGAAGGTGCTCGGCTGTCCGACGTGCACGATGACGCGCATCCGGTCCGCCAGCTCCTCCAGCGCGGCACCCACGAGCGCCCGGAACTCGTCCGCGTCCACGGCGGGGAACTCGCCCGTGGTGCCGAGGACGAAGGCGCCCTCGTTCCCCGAGTCGGCCACGAACCGGAAGATCGCACGCGACCCGTCGAGGTCGAGGGTCCCGTCGCGATGGAACGCGGTCGGGACGGCGGTCAGGATGTCGTAGCGGGTCACTTCTCGGTCTCCTCGGGGGTCGTGCTCTTGCGGTTCTTGCGGTCGGCGCGTCCCCGGCGCGCACCGGCGTCGACGTTGCGGACGGTGGAGGTGAGCAGGTCGGGCTGCGCCGCGAGCTCGTCGTGTGCCTTCTCGATCTGCACGATGCTGTCGCTGTGGAGGATCGAGTCCTCCACCGAGGCCCGCTCTGCCCGGGGCGTGCGGGCGGCGCGGATCGCGGGCATCACGATCGACAGCACCGCGAGCGCGAGCAGGACGAGGGCGATCGGGCTGACGACCTCGAAGAACGGCCGCGTCGGCAGGATCGCCAGCGTGCGGGCGAGGTTCTCCTCGGCGAGCGGACCGAGCAGGAGACCGAGCACCACGGGTCCTGCCGGGACCTGCATGCGCTTGAGCAGCACGCCGACCACACCGAAGACGAGCATCGTGACGACCGTCGACAGGCTGTTCGAGGTGGCGTACGTGCCGATGATGCAGAAGATGAGGATGCCGCTCCACAGATACGGCTGCGGCACGTCGAGCAGCTTGACCATGCCCTTCATCCGCACGAGGCTCAGCGCGAGCGACAGGAGGGTCGCGACGAGCATGATCCCGACGATCGAGACGACGAGGTCGGGGCGGTTGGTGAACAGCGTGGGCCCGGGGGTGATGCCCCAGATGATCATCGAGCCGATCATCACCGCCATCACGGAGTCCCCGGGGATGCCGAGTGCCATCGTGGTGGTCAGCGAGCCGCCGAGCGTGGCGCTGGAGGCGGTGTCGGACGCGGCGACGCCCTCGATCGACCCCTTGCCGAACATCTCCGGGTGCTTCGACGCCTTGCGCGCCCGCTCCCAGCCGATGAGCCCGGCGATGTCGCCGCCGGCCGCCGGGATGAGGCCGACACCGAGGCCGACCGCGCCGCCGACCGCGGTGGCCCGTCCGCTCTGCTTCAGCTCCGCGCGGTTCGGCCACCACCGCCCGAGGCTCGAGATCGGTCGGACGTGCGACTTCCGGTGCGTGAGGAGCTGGTCGAAGAGTTCGGCGATGCCGAAGAGGCCGATGATGACGGCGATGAAGTTCACGCCCTCGACGAGCTCCAGCACACCGAACGTGAAGCGCTGGTCGGCGGTGGCGGCGTACGTTCCGACACTGCCGAGCATGAGTCCGAAGAGGCCCGCGAGGATGCCCTTGAGCATCGACTTGGACGAGATGCCGATCATGATCGCGATGCCGAAGACGACGAGCGCGAACAGCTCGGGCGACTTGAAGTAGTCCCGGGCGAAGCTGGCGATCGGCACGGCGGCGACGGAGAAGAGCACGAGCGAGGCGAGGATGCCGACGGCCGACACGATCGCGGAGATCGTCAGCGCGAGACCGGCCCTGCCCTGTTTCGCCATCGGATAGCCGTCGAGGGTGGTGGCGATGGAGGCGGGAGTCCCCGGGGTGTTGATGAGGATGGACGGCACCCGGTCGCCGAAGTTCGCCGCGACGTAGATCGTCAGCAGCACCGCGAGGCCCTGCACGGGTTCGAGGGTCATGGTGAAGCCGGCCGCGAGCGCGACGGCCATGGTCGCGGTGATGCCGGGGAAGGCGCCGACCATGAAGCCGAGGACGAGGCCGACCGCCATGTACAGCAGGATCGAGATGTCGAGGAGCGAGTTCAGCCCCTCCAGGAGCGCGTTCACAGGGGGATCCTCAGGAGCATGCCGAAGACGACGTAGACGAACGCCGTGACGGCGGCGGAGTAGATGACGAGGCTCAGCCAGCGGCGGTGGCCGTAGAGGAGCATCAGTGCAGCCATGAGCAGGGCGCAGGCGATCGGGAAGACCTCGATCCGGTAGCCGAAGAGGATGACCGAGCCGAGGGACCAGAGTGCGATGAAGGCACCGGCGATCGCGATCGTCGCGATCACCCGGAGGACGCCGCCCGGCTGGATGCGCTCGAGATCCTCCCGCGTGGGTGCCGGTCGCGTGATCGCGACGGCGAGCAGGGCGATCGCGATCACGACGCCGGTCACGCCGATGACGAGCGGCCAGAAGCGGGCGTCGATCTGTCCGGGGGCGGCCTCGCGGCGCAGCGGGATCTGCGTGGCGAGGAAGAGATAGCCGGCGGTGATCGCGAGGGCGACGGCGGCGAACGCGGTCTCGAGGGGTCGCGAGGCGGTCGCCCCCTCGTAGCCGCCCGGCGCGGCCGACTCGGCCGCGGTGTCGGGGCTGGTCATGGTGCTCCTTCGTCGGAGGACGCGGCGGGGTCGGCGCGTGCCGACCCCACCGGAGGTGTTCAGCCCAGGAGATCCTGGAACAGGGCGAACTGGTCGTCGACGAACCCGGTCCACTCCGTGGAGTCGCGGTAGACCACGAGGTTGCCGGCGTCCGCCTGGAACTTCTGGTAGCTCTCGGACTCCACGGCCTCCTTGACGGCGGCCTCGAGGGCGTCGTGCACGTCGTCGGGCAGGCCGGCCGGTGCGTAGATGCCGCCCCAGCCGCCGAAGACGACCTCTTCGCCGATGGCCTCCTCGACCGTCTCGACGTCCTCCGCGTCCGGGTGACGCTCGTCGTTCATGACCGCGAGGATGCGGACGGCCTCGCCCTGCGCGAGGGCCTCGCCGAGTCCGGAGACGGCGGCGACGGTCTCACCGGACGCGGCGGCCGCGACCGCCGTGGCGCCACCGTCGTAGGGGACGGGGGTGAAGTCGGCGTCCGTGGCCTTGCCGAGACCGAGGGTGGCGGCCTCCCAGATCGAGCCGGCGCCGGAGTTCGCGACCGTGACCGCGCCGGACTTCGCCTGGGTGACGAGGTCGTCGAGGGTCTCGATGCCGCTGTTGGCACCCACCGTGATGACGCCGGGGGCGAGCATGATCTGTCCGAGCAGGTCGAAGTCGTCGGGCAGCACGTCGGCGCTCTGGGTCGTGTTGAGCATCGCGATCTCGACCGGGGCGAACCCGATGACGTAGCCGTCCGGATCCTGCGAGCCGACGTACTCCATCGCGAGCGCTCCCGCGGCGCCGGGCATGTTCTCCGGGATCACGCTGACGCCGAGGATCTTCTCGAGCTCGGTGGCGAGCGCGCGGGACGACAGGTCGGAGCCGCCACCGGGGTTGGCCTGGATGATCAACCGGATGTCGTCCTCGGGATAGGTCGAGGCGGCCCCCTCGCTCTCGTCGACCTTCGTGCAGGCCGACAGCACCAGAGCGGTGGCGGCGAGGGCGGCGAAGGCAGCGGCCGCCCGAGTGATGCGCATGCGGGGCATCTTTGCTCCTCTACGTGGGTCGACCGTGTTGTCGACACCGCGAGGCTACCAGTGTTGACTGTTAACAGTCAACACTGGCGCGTCGCCCACGCGGGCGTCCACACCTCGCTCCGCCGCACTCCGGACATGACCCCGCACCGGGTCGACGAGGGTGACCCGATGTCCGCGGTCGAGGAGCGAGCGCACATGGACGCCCGCCCCGCCTCCGACATCGATCACGCGACCCTCGGCGAGGTGCTCCGCGATCAGCTCCTGGATGCGCTGGTGCTCCAGCGGCCCCTGCGCCGACCGGGTCGTCAACCGCACCGATTCGTCGAACTGCTCCTCGTAGTAGTCGCGGATCCGCTCGTCGAGCTCACGCTGGTCCATGGTCGGTCTCCGATCGGTAGGCCTCCATCATCCACGCCCGTCCGCGCGAAGGACGGCGCCAGGCGGGAATGCCCGCCTGGCGCCGTCCCTCCGCGTCTGACGGGGCTAGCCGGCCGTGGCGTTCTCGTACGCCCGCATCGCGGCCTCCTGCGCCTCCTTCAGCGCGTCCCCGGGCGACTTGTCCCCGAGCAGCGCCGCGGTGATGGCGTTGTTCAGCTCGTTCTGGATCTCCTGGCCCGCCGGGGAGGAGCCGAACGACTGCCCGTAGTCCACCACGTCGTAGTAGGTGGAGATGACCTGGTCGAAGCCGGCGTTGCCGCTGTCGGTGACGAAGGTCTCGCGGATGGACTGGTCGGCGGACGGCGACCCGGTGAACAGCCCGGTGTTGATCCCGCCGTCGGTATTCAGGGTCTCGGCACGCGCCTCGCCCGCCGCGTTCCACGCGTCGTCGGAGGTGAGGTTGACCATCCACGCGCACGCCGCCGCGGGGTTCTCCGCTCCGGCCGGGATCACGAACGCGGTGCCCGAGGCGACCGAGAACGGCTCCCCGTCGGCATTCCGGAACGGCACGGCCTCGAGGTCGATCTGGTCGGCGTAGGGGCTCAGCACGTTCGGGTACCACTGCGCGTTCACCTGCGCCCCGACCTGCTGGGCGACGAACTGGTTCTGGTCGCCGAAGGCGTCGAACGAGTCGCTGAAGCTCTTGACGGCCGCGAAGCCGCCCTGCGCGTCGGTGATCTGCTTGAGCATCTCGATGCCGGCCACGTTGCTGGGGTCGTCCAGGGTGGGCGCCCCCTTGTCATCGTTGAGCTGGCCGCCCATGCCGAGGATCCACAGCCCGGCCTGACCGGTCGCGACCGGGTCGAAACCGAGCCGCGTGGGCACACCGCCGGACTCCTGGTACATCTTCTCGATCGCGCCGAGCAGCACGTCGGGCTTCGAGGTGTCGATCTCGTCCGCCGTCACCCCCGCCTCGTCGAGCACAGCCTTGTTCAGCAGGATCGCCGGCGGCTGGTAGAACTGCGGCACCGCCCACACCGCGTCGTCGTAGGTGACGTCGTCGACGACGAAGGGGTACCAGTGGTCGCGCGGCGAGACGTCCTGGGCCGCGAAGCACTCGTCGAGCGGCATGATGAGGTCCTGCGCGGCATACGTGGTCACGTACCGGCGATCCATCTGCACCACGTCGGGCACGTCGCCGCTCGCGATGCGGGTGGTGAACTTCTGCGCGTCGAAGGCCGTCGCGTCGAGGTCGACCTCGACGTCCTTCAGCTGCTCGGCGGCGTAGTCCATGCGCGAGGTGCCGACGTCGTCGGCGTTCTCGAAGCCCCACGCCTTCAGCGTGCCGCTCGGCTCCGCCCCGAAGTCGGCGTCGGCCGCCTGGTCGTCTCCCCCTCCCCCGCCGCACCCGGCGAGGACGAGGACGGATGCCGCGGCGACCGCGGTGATTCCCAGCATGCGTGTGCGCATGACTGCTCCTTTCGATCTGTGGTTCGTCATCCCTTTCGCCCCTGGGTCGCGACGCCCTCGATGAAGGCGCGCTGCCCGAAGGCGAAGAGGATGAGCATCGGGAGGGTCACCAGGAGGGAGGCGACCATGACGTACTGGTAGTCGCCGTGACCGCCCGCGGTGGGGCTGTACTTGGTCATGGCGTACGCGATGCCGAGCGGCGCGGTGAACTCGTCCACCGATCCGGCGTTGAGGTAGATGAGGGCGGCCTGCAGGTTGTTCCAACTGGCCTGGAACTCGAACAGGAACACGATGACGAACGACGGGATCGACAGCGGCATCGCGATCCGCCAGAACAGTCCCCAGGCGCTGGCCCCGTCGAGCCGCGCCGCCTCGAACAGCTCCCGCGGCAGGCCGAGGAAGAACTGACGCTGCAGGAAGATGTAGAAGGCCGAGCCGAAGAGGTTCATGCCCCACAGCGGCACCCAGGTGCCGAGGAGTCCGGTCTCCTTCCAGATGAGGTAGATCGGGATCATCGTCACCGCGCCGGGAAGCATCATCGTCGCGAGCACGAGGCCGAACAGCAGGCCGCGCCCCGGGAAGCGGAAGTAGGCGAACCCGAACGCCACGATCGAGCTGGAGATCGCGACGGCACCGGCGGCGAGCAGCGCGATGGCGATGCTGTTGCCCATCCAGTTCAGCAGCGGGAGCTGATTCCACACCTCGACGTAGTTCTCCGGCACGAACGTCTTCGGGATGAGGGCGTTGTCGAATACCTCGCCCCGGGGCTTGAAGCTCGCCGCGATGAGCCACGCGAACGGGTACAGGAACAGCAGCGCGAACAGCACGAGGATGATGTTCAGCACGATCCGGGCGGCGAGGCTCTTCGGCTGCCGCAGCCGACGACGCCAGCGCGAGCGGGTGGCGACGGTGGTCGTGAACGTGCCCGGGGCCTTCTCGGGCTCCGCCTCGACGGGGACCTGACGCAGGGTCTGGGACATCAGCGGTCTCCCTCGTAGTAGACGAAGCGGTTGCCGACCTTCACCTGGATGAGCGTGATGATCATGATGATGACGAAGAGCAGCCATGCCATCGCCGCCGCGAAGCCGAAGTTGAACTGCCGGAACGCCTGCTGGAACAGGTAGATCGCGTAGAAGAGGGACGCCTCCGGTGACGAGTTGCTCTGATCCCGCCAGAACAGCAGGTACGCCTGGTCGAAGATCTGGAACGCGGCGATCGAGAGCACGATGACGTTGAAGAACATCGCCCCCGAGATCATCGGGAGGGTGATCGAGAAGAACTTCCTGATCGGTCCCGCCCCGTCGAGCGAGGCCACCTCGTACAGCTCGACGGGCACGTTCTTCAGCGCCGCGAGGAAGATCACCATGGTCCCCGCGACGGTCCACAGCGTCATGATCACGATGCTCGGCTTGACCCACGCGGGGTCGACGAGCCACTGCGGCCCCTGGATGCCGAACACCCGGAGGAACTGGTTGATCGCCCCGGAGTTGCCGTTCAGGAGGAGGAAGAACACGGCGGCGGTCGCGACGGCCGGCGTCATCTTCGGCAGGTAGTAGAGCACGCGGAACGCTCCCGCACCCCGCCCGACGCGGTTGAGCAGCAGGGCGAGGATCAGCGCGAACACGATCTCCAGCGGCACCGCCATCACCACATAGAACAGCGTGTTCGCGAGCGAGACGCCCACCCGCGGATCCTCGAAGAGGTTGGCGTAGTTGTCGATGCCGACCGGGCGGGCGCTGTTCGTGGCGAGGTTGTAGCTGCTGAACGAGATGTACAGGCTGTAGACCATCGCGCCGGCCGTGAAGATGAGGAATCCGAGGAGCCAGGGGGAGATGAACAGATAGCCGGCGAGGGCCTCTCGGCGGTTGTACCGGTCCCGCTGGCGGGTCTTGAGCGGCATCCACCTGCCTCCTTTCCGAGGACGCGCAGACACGGCGCTCCGTCCTGGCGCGATGCTAGATCCGGAGAACCGGTTCCCCTCGGGGCTTGCGCAGAACCGTTTCCTGTGGTTCGCCTGAATGCCTCGTCGGCGCGCTGATGCCCCGGGTGACGTTCCTCCCTAGGATGAGGGGAATAAACACGGAGGAGGGCCGGGGGAATGTTCGACGAGCGACGGCGACAGGCAGCGCTCGAGGAACTGGGGATCCTTGACACACCACCCGATGAGCGGGTGGATCGGGTGGCACGACTGGCGAAGGAGATGTTCGGCGTGCCGATGGTCAGCGTCTCGCTGATCGACCGCGACCGGCAGTGGCGCAAATCGCAGATCGGCCTCGGGGGGAACGAGGCACCGCGCCAGGACTCGTTCTGCGACTACACCGTGTCGCAGGACCGGACGGTGGTGGTGGAGGACGCGAGCACGACCGACCTCTTCGCCGAGAACCCGTTCGTGACCGGCGATCCGCACCTCCGCTTCTATGCGGCCCATCCGCTGCACGCGCCGGGCGGCGAGCCGGTGGGGACGCTGTGCGTGCTCGACACGGAGCCGCACACATTCACCGACGCCCAGCAGGACCTCCTGCGCGACCTCGCGTTCTGGGTGCAGACGGAGCTGGCACAGGACGCCGACGTCGACCACGCCGCCGTGGTGCAGCGGGCTCTGCGCCCGCGGGTGCACCCGGAGATCGACGGGTACACGATCGCCGCCGGCGCCGCCCCACGGGGAACGCTCGCCGGGGACTACTACGACTTCTCACGCCACGGGGAGGCCCTGCGCGTGACCCTGGCCGACGCGATGGGCAAGGGCACGGGACCGGCGCTGGTCGCGGCCACGGTGCGCGCCTCCCTGCGGACGGCGCCGGAGCGCTCGCTGTCCGACGCCGTGATCGAGGTGGACCGCCTGCTCGAGGACGATCTCGCGGACACGTCGATGTTCGTCACGGCCGTCGTCGCCGAGCTGCAGCCGGAGACGGGAGACCTCGAGGTCATCGACGCCGGCCACAGCCTCGCTTTCGTCGTCCGGGCGGACGGGTCGTGGACGCCGCTGCGCTCCACGAACCTGCCCCTCGGCATGGGCATGGGCCTCGTCGACCCCCGGGTTCCGGTGACGACGCGGCTCGAGGTCGGCGACGCCTTCCTCTGCTGCAGCGACGGCCTGCTCGACGTGCTCGATCCAGACGACCCGTTCGGCCACGTCGAGCGCGTCCTCGCAGAGATGGGCCCCGGCGGTGCTGTCGGCGAGGCTCTGCGGCTCGCGAACGACGAGCGCGCGACCGACGACATCACGGTCGTCGTCGTGCGGAGGGACACATGACCGCGCGGTTCGCGACGATCCGTGTCCTCGCACTCCTCTCGGTCCTGCTCGGCGTGAACTACGTCGCATGGCGGTGGCTGGAGTCAGTGAACTGGTCGGCCTGGTGGATCGCGGTGCCGCTCGTGATCGCCGAGACCTACAGCCTCATCGACACGTTCCTCTTCTGCCTCACGATGTGGCGCGCGAAGGAGCGCCCGGCGCCGGTATCGCCGCCGCAGGGCACCGTCGACGTGTTCATCACGACCTACGACGAGCCGATCGAGCTCGTCATGACGACGGCGAGGGCGGCGAAGCGGATCGCCTATCCGCACTCCACCTGGATCCTCGACGACGGCTCCCGCCCCGAACTCGAGGCCGAGGCCAGGGCCGCGGGCATCGGCTATCTCACCCGCTCCGAGGACTGGACGGGCAAGCCCCGGCACGCCAAGGCCGGCAACCTCAACAGCGCGCTCTTCCAGACCGACGGCGAGTTCCTCCTCATCCTCGACGCCGACCAGGTGCCCGACCCGCTGATCCTGCACCGCACACTCGGCTACTTCGCCGATGATCCTGAAGTCGCCCTCGTGCAGACGCCGCAGTGGTTCGTGAACGTCGACGAGGCCGACCCGCTCGGCAGCCAGGCGCCGCTGTTCTACGGGCCGATCCAGCAGGGGAAGGACGGCTGGAACGCGGCCTTCTTCTGCGGCTCGAACGCCGTGCTCCGCCGCGAGGCGCTCATGCAGCTCGGCATCGTGGGCTACGTGCGGAACGTCACCGACTCCGCGGCGCGGGCGCTCAAGACCTCCGAGGCGCTGATCGCCCGCGAGGCCGAGGCCGCGACCGACCCCGCGCTCGCCACCGAGCTCGGCGCGCTACGCATCGCGATCGCGCGCGGACGCAAGGAGCTCGCCGCGGGTACGTCGGTCGCCGAGGTCGCCGCCCGCGTGGGCACAGCGGTCGACGACGCCTCCCGCATCCTCGTGGCGCACGACCTCGCTGGCATCCGCGCCGACCTCGCCGTGATCGAATCCCTGCCGGTGCAGCACGACGCCGAGCTCGGACAGGTGATCGTGGACGAGGCCGGGCTCGACGCTCTGGCCGCCTCCGACCTCTCCCCCCTCACCGCCGTGGAGGCCGTCCGCGGACTGCTCGACGCGCTCCGCCTCGACCGGGCCGATGAGGCCCAGCCGATCCTCCCCCTCGCCACGATCTCGGTGACGGAGGACATGGCGACCGCGATGCAGCTGCACGCCCTCGGCTGGAAGAGCGTCTACCACCACGAGATCCTGGCGCACGGCCTCGCCCCGGAAGACCTCAGGACGATGCTCACGCAGCGGCTGCGGTGGGCCCAGGGGACGCTGCAGGTGATGCTGCGCGACAACCCCCTGGCCAAGCGCGGACTCTCGGTGGGGCAGCGCCTCATGTACTTCGCGACGATGTGGAGCTACCTCTCCGGCTTCGCCGCGATCGTCTACCTCGCCGCGCCCGTGATCTATCTCGTGTTCGGGGTGCTTCCCGTCACCGCCTGGTCGGTCGACTTCTTCGTGCGGTTCCTGCCGTACTTCCTCGTCAACCAGGCTCTGTTCCTCGTGGTCGCGAAGGGGGTGAAGACCTGGCGGGGTCAGCAGTACTCGCTCGCGCTGTTCCCCGTGTGGATCCGCGCGTGCTGGACGGCCTTCGCCAACGTCGTGCTCGGCCGGCCGCTGTCCTTCGCCGTGACCAGGAAGGACGGCCGGGATCCGCGCGGCGTCCCCTGGCGCGAGATCTGGCCGCAGCTCACCGCCATGGTCGTACTCGTAGTCGCCCTCGTCATCGGGGTCGCCCGGGTCATCGTCGGCACGGGCGACGGCACCGGCACCCTCGTCAACACGGCCTGGGTCCTGTACGACCTGGTCGTCCTCAGCGTCATCATCCAGGCGGCGCGCTATCGCGGTCCCGCCGCGCAGGTCCTCGAGAAGGAGTCGAATGAACGTCAGCACTGACACCAGGGACGGGTACGCCGTCGTCGCGATCACGGGGCGCCTGACCGCCTCGGGCGCGCCGTTGCTGCGCAACGCGGTGAGCGACCTCGTCGCCGCCGGGCAGCCGCGCATCGCGATCGACCTCAGCGGCACCGAGTTCGTCGACTCCTCGGGCCTCGGCGCCCTGGTGGGCGGCCTCAAGAGCGCCCGGGTGGCCGGCGGCGATCTGCGCATCGCCGCCGTCCCCGAGGCCGTGCGCACCGTCCTCCACCTCACCAACCTGGATCGCGTGCTCCGCGACTACCCGACGCCGGAATCGGCGTTCGATGGACGCTGACATCCGGGCCTTCCACATCGACGGGCCCGCCGGGCTCGCCCTCGTCGACCGCGCCCTCGACGAGCTCGACCGGCTCTGGACTCAGGCTCCGGAGGTACCGGCGCAGGACCAGGTGCTGTTCACCCTGGCGCTGAGCGAGGTCACGACCAACGTCGCGCAGCACAACGAGCACGCGGACGTCGTCCTGAGCATCGACGTCCGCGTGACGGCGGAGGAGCTGCGGGCCTACATCCGCGACACCGCCCCGCCGGCACCGATCGACTGGGACGCGGTGTCGATGCCGGGCGAGGAGGCGGAGAGCGGACGCGGCCTCGCGCTGTCGCAGGCGGCGCTCGACGAGTTCACCCACACGGTCACCGATCTCGGCAACACCTGGGTCCTCGTCCGGCGCGTGGATCCGGCGCGCGAGGCGGGCGGCTGACCCGTCAGGCGAGCCAGGCCGGTGCGCGTCCGCGGAGTGCCGCGGCGTCGATGGAGTAGCGGCCCGCCCCCGTGAGCGCGAGCGCCAGAGCCGCCGCACCGAGCACGGCGACGAACTCGTAGCCGCCGGCCGTCACCCACAGGCCCGCGGGCAGGTGCACGAGCACGAGGGCCACCAGCATGTCGACGGCGAGGAGGATGCCGACCGGACGCGTCAGCAGTCCGAGGATCAGCAGGATCCCGCCGATGAGCTCGAGGAAGGCGACGACGGGCGCGGCGATCTCGGCGAGCGGGACCCCCATGCCGGCGAAGCTGCCGATGGTCCCGGGGATCGTGAACTCGAAGATCTTCTGGGCGCCGTGGGCGGCGAAGATCGCGCCGACGACGATGCGCAGGACGAGGAGTCCGAGCGACGAGGCGGAGGAGGCGGAGGCTGTGGTGTTCGTCATGAGGAGGTTCTTCCTTCGTGGCAGGACACCCGCGCGGGCGCGGACCAGGGCTCTTGCCCTGGCCCCCACGGTAGGAACCGTTCTTTTCCGTCCGCTGAACGCATCGGGTTCGCGGACGGGGCGACCTCAGCGGGAGCCGACCTCGTGGAGCATCCGCTCCCGGGCGCCGTCGAGGTGAGCCGAGAGGACCGCGGCGGCGTCCTCCGGGGCTCCCGTGCGCATGACGTCGAGCAGCTTCACGTGATCGTCCGACGACTCGTGCAGGTCTTCGTCGTGATTGATCGTGACCTCGAGCAGGGCCGTGAACGTGGGGAGGTATTGGTTCCAGGCGCCCTCCAGCCGCGGGTGATCGGCGAGGGCGTAGATCTGGGAGTGGAAGTCGAGGTCGGCCGTGACGAAGGCGGCATGGTCACCCGCGTCCGCGGCCTCGGCCATGCGCTGGACGGCATCGGCCATCGGCTGCCATCGGTCGTCGTCGTCGACCCGCATCGCGCGCGACAGGGCGAGCTGCTCCAATGCGCCTCGGAGGCTGTAGAGCTGGTCGACGTCGTCGCTCGTGAGGCCCACGATGTAGACGCCGCGCGGGCGCTGCACCTCGACGAGCTTCTCGAAGCTGAGCTGGGTGAGGGCGTCGCGCACGGGACCGCGGCTGACGGCGAACTCCTCCGCGAGGGCCTCTTCGGTGAGCCGGGCCCCCGGCGCGAGCTCCCCTCGGACGATGCGCTGGCGCAGCACGCGCGCGACCTGCGCTCCGAGCGACTCCCCGCGCGTGACGGTCTGCGTCATGGTGACCTCCTGTTAACAGTTGACAGGATACACACCGGGTGCGCGGTCAGGCTCCGGAGCGCGGACTCCAGAGCACCAGCTCGGTCGAGCGGCGAATGCGGCGGCCGGTCGGCATGGGCACGACCCCCGCGGATCCGGCGGCGAACACCCGCACGCCGGGACGGCTCTCGCGCTCGGCGCGGAGGGCGCCCTCCAGCGCGACGACACGGTCGCGCAGCATCCGGTTCTCGTCCTCCAGGTCGAGGAGCCGGGCGATCGCGGGGAGACTGACCCCTTCGGAGGAGAGCTGGGCGACCTCGCGCAGCTGCTCGATGTTGCGGTGAGAATACCGACGGGAGCCGCCGGGCGTCCGTCCCGGCACCACGAGGCCGATCCGGTCGTACTGACGGAGGGTCTGGGGGTGCAGGCCGGAGAGCTTGGCGGCTGCGGCGATCGCGAAGACCGGGGTGTCCGCGTCCATCACGCCTTCCTTCCTGATTTCACGTCAGGCCGTCGCGCCGGGTCAGGCAACTCCCTTCCGGAAGCGCCTGACCCGACGCGAAAGCCTGTGCTCGTCAACGGCGGGCTTTCGCCATGAGCTCGGCCCGCGGATTCTCCTGCGGCTCCAGCTCCTGGAACCGCTCGAGAGCCTCGCGCGCGGCGTCGTCGAGGTGCGTCGGAACCGCGACCTGGAGCTCGGCGAGCAGGTCACCGGTCCCCTTCGCGGTCGCGACACCCCGACCCTTGACGCGGAGCACGCGGCCCGACGGAGTTCCGGGGGCCACACGCAGCTTCACCACGTCGCCGCCGAGCGTCGGGACCTCGATGGTCGCGCCCAGCGTCGCCTCGGTGAAGGTCACGGGGACCACCACGCGGAGGTTGAGGCCGTCCCGCGTGAAGACCGGGTGCGGACGCACCGTGATCTGCACCACGATGTCTCCGCTCTCCCCGCCGTCCGGCGAGGGGCGACCACGGCCGCGCAGCCGGATCTTCTGCCCGTCGGCGACGCCCGCGGGGATCTTCACCTTGAACGGCTTGCCGTCTTCTCCCTGCAGGGTGATGGTCTCGCCCTGCACGGCGGTGCTGAAGTCCAGCGTGGTGCGGGCCGTGACGTCGGCGCCGCGCTGCGGACCACCGAAGCCCCGGAAGCCGCCGCTCGGCTGCCCGAACCGGCCACCGCCGAACGAGCTGCCCTGGCCCTGGTTGAACATCGCGAAGATGTCCTCGAAGTCGGCGGTCTGGCCGCGCCCCTGCTGTCCGAACCGGCTGAAGACGTCTTCGAACCCGCCGGCGCCCGAGCCGCTCGCCGTGAAGCGAGCGCCCGAACCCATGGCGCGGATCTCGTCGTACTCCTTGCGCTGCTCGGCGTCGGAGAGCACCGAGTACGCCTCGCTGATCTCCTTGAACTTGGCCTCGGCCTTCGCATCGCCCTGATTGGAGTCGGGGTGATACTTGCGCGCGAGCTTGCGGTACGTCTTCTTCAGGTCAGCGTCGCTGACGTCCTTCGAGACCCCGAGGGTCTTGTAGAAGTCCTTGTCGAACCAATCCTGGCTGGCCATCGATCACCTACTCCGCAGGGACGGCGACGACGACCTTCGCAGGACGCAGCTCGACCTCGCCGAGGCGGTAGCCCACCTCGACGACCTCGAGCACCGTGGTCTTCGAGGTGCCGGGGGTCGGCTGCTGGAAGATCGCCTCGTGACGCTGGGGGTCGAACTCCTCACCCTTCTCGCCGTAGGCGACCACGCCGAGGCGCTCCACGACCGCGCGCACCTTCTCGGCGATCACGGCGAAGGGGCTGCCCTCGACCAGATCGCCGTGCTGCTCGGCGCGGGCCAGGTCGTCGAGCACGGGGATGAGACCCTTGGCGGCCTCCCCCTTCGCGCGCTCGATCTCGATCTGGCGCTGCTCCTCCGTACGGCGGCGGTAGTTCGCGTACTCCGCCTGCAGGCGCTTGAGGTCGGTCAGCAGGGCGTTCTCGGCGTCGGCGATCGCGGCGTCGCCCGCGGCGGCATCGGCCGTCTGCGCGGCACCGAGGATGTCCTCGACCGTCAGCCCTTCCTCCGCCTCGGCAGCCGCGTCGACCGGGGTCTCGTCCGAGCCCTCGGCGGCCTTCGCCTCGCGGGAGTCCTGGTTCTGCGGCACGGGGCCGGATGCCTGAGCATCCGACCCCTCCGGAACCTCGTTCTCGTCGAAGTTCTTGTCCGTCATGATTACTTCTTCTCGTCCTCGTCGTCGACGACCTCGGCGTCGATGACGTCCTCGTCGGAGGAGGGGGCGTCACCGGTCGGGGTCTCGCCCTCGGCCGAAGCGCCGGCGGCGTCCGCCTGCGAGGAGGCGTAGATCGCCTCGCCGAGCTTCGACTGGGACTGGTTGAGCTTCTCGAACGCGGTTTTCACGGCCTCGTCGTCGTCGCCGGCCAGTGCCGTCTTGAGTGCGTCGACGTCGGCCTTGACCTCGGTCTTCACGTCCTCGGGGAGCTTGTCCTCGTTCTCGGAGATGAGCTTCTCGATGGAGTAGGCGAGGGTCTCGGCCTGGTTGCGGGTCTCCGCAGCCTCACGACGCGCCTTGTCCTCGGCGGCGTGCTCCTCGGCCTCGCGCACCATGCGCTCGATGTCCTCCTTCGACAGCGACGAGCCGCCGGAGATGACGATCGACTTCTCGGTGCCGGTGCCCTTGTCCTTCGCGGACACGTGCACGATGCCGTTGGCGTCGATGTCGAACGTGACCTCGATCTGCGGGATGCCGCGAGGAGCCGGCGCGATGCCGGTGAGCTCGAACGTGCCGAGCGGCTTGTTGTCGCGCGTGAAGTCACGCTCGCCCTGGAAGACCTGGATCGCGACGGACGGCTGGTTGTCGTCGGCCGTGGTGAAGGTCTCGCTCCGCTTGGTCGGGATGGCCGTGTTGCGCTCGATGAGCTTGGTCATCATGCCGCCCTTGGTCTCGATGCCGAGGGAGAGCGGGGTGACGTCGATCAGCAGGACGTCCTTGCGCTCGCCCTTGAGGACACCGGCCTGCAGCGCGGCGCCGACGGCGACGACCTCGTCCGGGTTCACACCCTTGTTGGCTTCCTTGCCGGTCTCGCGCTTGACGAGCTCGGCGACGGCGGGCATACGGGTCGAACCACCCACGAGGACGATGTGGTCGATGTCGGAGACCTTGATGCCGGCCTCGCGGATGACGTCCTCGAAGGGCTTCTTGGTGCGGTCGAGCAGGTCCTTCGTGAGGTCCTCGAACTTCGCGCGGGTCACGGTCTCGGAGAGCGAGACGGGACCCGAGTCGGTCAGCGACAGGTACGGGAGGTTGATGCTCGTGGACGTGGAGCTGGAGAGCTCCTTCTTCGCCTGCTCCGCGGCCTCCTTGAGGCGCTGCAGGGCGATCTTGTCACCTGAGACGTCGACGCCCGTGGTCTCCTTGAACTGCTTGATCAGGTAGTCGACGAGACGCTGGTCCCAGTCGTCTCCACCGAGACGGTTGTCACCGGCGGTGGCGCGCACCTGGATCGTGGAGAAGTCGTCGTCCTTGCCCACCTCGAGGAGGGAGACGTCGAACGTTCCGCCACCGAGGTCGAAGACGAGGATGAGCTCGTCCTCCTTGCCCTTGTCGAGGCCGTAGGCCAGGGCGGCCGCGGTCGGCTCGTTGATGATGCGGAGCACGTTGAGGCCCGCGATCTCACCGGCCTCCTTGGTGGCCTGACGCTCGGCGTCGTTGAAGTACGCCGGAACTGTGATGACGGCGTCGGTCACGGTGTCGCCGAGGTAGGACTCGGCGTCGCGCTTGAGCTTCTGGAGGATGCGCGCGGAGATCTCCTGCGGCGTCCACTTCTTGCCGTCGACGTCGAAGCTCCAGTCGGTGCCCATGTGGCGCTTGACCGACGCGATCGTCCGGTCGACGTTGGTGACGGCCTGGCGCTTCGCGGTCTCGCCGACGAGCACCTCCCCGTCCTTGGTGAAGGCGACGACCGAAGGGGTCGTGCGGAAGCCCTCGGCGTTGGCGATGACCTTGGGCTCGCCACCCTCGAGGACGCTGACGACGGAGTTGGTGGTTCCGAGGTCGATACCGACAGCACGTGCCATGTGTTCTCTCCTTTGTTGGGAAGTCTGTAGTGGTCTGGAAACCTGCGGCGATCAGGGAAACCTGAGTCGCGATGGCTCAAGTGTACGCCGGGGCCGAAACGCTGTCAAATGAACTTGATATGAACAGGCTCAAGTTTTGCCCGCCGGGCGGTCAGATGTCCGCGAGCCGCCATGCTTGACTCTCACACGGTGTCAGACGGGAGAACAGAGACATGTTGTCCATCGGAGCGTTCGCGCAGATCGGCCAGGTGACCCACCGGATGCTCCGGCACTGGGACACGGCCGGGCTGCTCGTCCCCGCCCACGTGGACGAGTTCACCGGCTACCGGTCGTACGACCCGTCGCAGCTCGAGCGCCTGCACCGGATCGTCGCCCTGCGTCAGCTCGGCTTCGGCCTCGACGACATCTCGGCGATCCTCGCCCAGGGCGTCGACGCCGACCGGATCGCGGCACTCCTGCGCATCCGGCGCGCCGAGGTGGAGCAGGAGCACCGGCTCGCCGCGGCGCGACTCGTCGATGTGGAGCGGCGCCTCCACCTCATCGAGAAGGAGAAGCACATGTCGCAGATCGAGATCGTCCAGAAACCCCTCCCCGCCGTGCGCCTGGCGGCCGTGCGCACCGTCGTCGCCGAGCAGCCGGCGGTCGCCGAGGTCGTCGGCCCCTCCTTCGACGCCGTGGCCGAGGTCATCGGAGACGAGTGCGGCGCCCTCACCACCCCGATCGCCCAGTACCGGACGCTGCCGGACGGGATGGAGATCGTCGCCGGATACTCCTACTCCGGCCCCGCCGCCGACGGGATCGAGATCATCGAACTCCCCGCCGAGGAGGACGCCGTCTGCGGGGTGCACCTCGGCTCGATGGAGCGGATCGCGCAGAGCTGGGACGCCATCCACACCGAGGTGGTCGCGCGCGGCCTCGTGCACGCCGGGCCGTGTCGGGAGCTCTACGTCCGCGCCGTCGGGGAGGACCAGTCGGACTGGGTCACGGAACTCCAGCAGCCCGTCGCGCGCCGCTGACGCGGAGGCCGCACAGACGGGGCGGCCGGGGTCACTTGCCCCCGGGAGGGCCGACCAGCAGCAGGATCACGTACAGCGCGACGATGCCCACGACCAGCAGCACCGCGAGCACCCAGGGGCGACGGAGGAACCAGCGCATCAGGCGGTCGTACCAGCGGCGGTCGCGCGGGTCGTCGGTGGCGTCGAGGCGCCAGTCGCCCCGAAGACGGCCGGTGCGGTGCAGCCAGATCTCCATCGGGATGGTGGCGTACGGCACGACGGCGCTGAGGACCGCCAGCACACCGACGCCCGGGTGCCACCGCTGGTTGAGCGCGACGAGGACGGCGGTCGCGGCGTAGGCGAGGAACACGAACCCGTGGATACCGCCGCCGACCGTCACGACGCCACCGGGGGCTCCGACGGCGCGGGCGATGATCGCGGCGATGAGGAGGGTCCAGGTGATCGCCTCCGCGATCGCGAGGACACGGTACAGGCGGCCAGGGGTGCGGAACACGGAACTCCTCGGGTGGGGTACCCCTCCAGCGTATCCCGCTTCGAATCGCCCACTTGGCCCCATCCGGCGCCGAAATGGAGCAAGGTGAGCGATTCGAAGGGGAATAGGGGGACGGCAGCCGACGTTGCCGAAGGCATGGTGACGGTGGACGCGGATGCGCTGTCCGCTGTGCTCGGCACGGTGGACCTGCGGGTGGGGATCGCCCGCCGCGTGCGGCTGAGCCCCGGAGGACTCCTCCCGCTGCCGCCTGGCCGGATCACCCTCGTCTACCTCGCCGACGGCGCCGTGCATGGGCATCCGCCTCTGGGCACGGGGTGCCGCCTCGACGTGGACCGTGACTCGCAGCAGCTCACGGTCGAGGAGCCAGGACACCGCGACCGACTCGTGTCCGGCGACGCCTTCCTGCTGCTCCGCGGCGACACCTTCGCACTGGAGGCCCATGCCGACACCACGCTCCTCGTCGTCGACATCGAGCTCGCGGACACCGCCTCTCCCCTCCCCGCGCTCCTGCCGCCCTTCCTCGCGGTGACCGGATTCGACGCGCTGGAGCCGGCCGCCGCCGCCCTCGCCGAGAACATGGGAGTGGTCGATGCGCCCGCGTGCCCGGTGCGCCAGGGAGACCCGTTGATCTGTCGGATGATGGCGACCACCGTGCTGCTCTCGGTCATCCGGGCCTGGGCGGCCAACGGCTGTGCGCCCGTGGGGTGGCCCTCGCTGTCGAAGGACCCCTTCCTCGACCGCGTGGTGGACGCCATCCACGAGCAGCCGGGACGGGACTGGACCGTCGAGCGCCTGGCCGCCGTCGGGGCCATGTCGCGGTCGGCCTTCGCGGAGCGGTTCCGCCTGGCCGTGGGCCGCTCCCCCGCCGACTATGTGACCGAGGTGCGGATCGACGCCGCGAAGCGGATGCTCCAGGCCGGGCAGTCGGTCTCGAGCGTCTCGCGCGAGCTCGGCTATGCCTCGGACGAGGGGTTCAGTCGCGCCTTCCGCCGCCGGACGGGGATGACGCCCTCCTCCTGGCGCGCCTCGCACTCCCTCGTCCCCGCCTGATCCCACGACATCCTCCCCCGCCTGGGCGGGCATGGCTTCGGAGATCCGGGGCGACACGCCGGCCCCGAGCCCGAGGGGACGGCGTGTCGTCGGCCTGCTCCGAAGTCGAGCCCGGGCGGGCACGAGGTCAGGGGCGGGAGCTGCGGCGGTTCGAGAGGCCGAACAGCACGGCACCGGCGAGGAGGGAGACCGCACCGATGGTGTAGACGAGCTCGATGCTCAGGGTGTCGACGAGGAGTCCGCCCACACCGGCCGCGAGCGTGATCGCGCCCTGGAACCCGACGACCACGAGGCTCCCCCCGGCCTCCAGGCGGTCCGGCATGCGGTGGCCCACCCAGGTGTTCACGACGATCAGCCACGACGAGAAGAAGAAGCCCCAGAGGAGCACGACCGCACCGATGCCGATGATCGATCCGGAGAAGAGCACCATCGACACCACGGCGGCCGAGATCACCAGCGGCGCGAACACCGCGAAGAAGGCGAAGGAGCGGTCGATCACGAGGCCGATGGAGAGGTTGCCGAGGAGGCCTCCGACGCCGAACAGCGCCAGCAGCACGACGATCGTCGAGGCGTCCACGTCCGGGATGCGCTCCAGCGCGAGGCGGACGTAGGTGTAGGCGAGGAAGTGGCCGAGCACGACGAGCACGTGTCCGACCATCCCGAGTCCGATGCCCGGACGCCGCACCGTGTCGACGAGCAGACGCAGGCTCGACGCCCGCTCGGCCGGGACGGTCGGCAGCGCCCATCGCAGGGCCACGGCCAGCACCACCATGAGCACTCCCGCGATCGCGAACACGGCACGCCAGTCGACGACCTCGCTCAGCATGACCCCGAGCGGGACGCCGGCGACCGTGGCGAGCGAGACGCCCGCGGAGGTGAACATCACCCCGCGACCGAGGTGCTCCGGCCCCGCGAGCCGCGCGGCGACCGTGATCGACATCGTCCAGTAGGCGCTGATCGCCGCTCCCAGCAGGAACCGCGCCAGCAGCACGACCACGAGGTTCGGCGCGATCGCGACCACGAGGTTCGACACGGCCGCGGCGAGCGCCATCCACACCAGCAGCGACCGACGATCCAGACGGGGGAACACGAGGCCGACGGTCGGGGCGACGAAGAGCCCGACGAGCGCGGTGACGGTGACGGTCTGCCCGGCCTGGCCGGGGGTCACCCCGAGACCGTCCGCCATCTCGGTGAGCACTCCGTTGGGGAGGAACTCGGCGGTCACCAGCAGGAAGCCCATCACCATGAGGGCGATGAGTCCGCCGTAGCGGATGCGGTCGACGCGGGTGGTCGGCAGGGTCGGGACGGGGGCGGTCGTGGTCATGCTTCCAGACTCGCAACGGGGGCGGGCGCGCGCCCGACCGGTCGTCCGCCGCATCCGACCGATCGTCCGGCCCTGGACAACCCCCGGGAGACCCCCTAGGCTCGACGACGCACCGGGATCCACCCGGGAAGCCCGAGCGAAGGAGGCGATGAGATGAACGCTGTCGTCGTCGCGCCTATCGCCGACCACCTTCCCTTCGAGGCCACCCGCTCCTGATCGCCGCGTGGCCTCCCTTCCCGGAGCCACACCGTGACCGAATCCTCCGCTTCCTCGGAAGCCGCGTCCTTCGACGCCACCTCCTTCGATTCCCTCGAGACCGCCCTCTCCTTCGCCGAGGTCGAGCCCGGCCCGAACCAGCGCTGGACGACCTGGCCCTCGTCCACCCCCACCGAGCGGGGACCGGACCCCCGCCCCGCCTGGGTGGTGACCTCCGCCGGCGCCCTGGACACCGAGCTCGGCATCCTGAAGACCGGCAAGGAGGCCGACGTGTTCCTGCTGGAGCGCGCCGTGCCCGACGACCCGACGCAGCGCACCCTCCTCGCCGCCAAGCGCTACCGCGGCATCGAGAACCGGAGCTTCCAGCGCTCCGCCGTCTACACCGAGGGACGCAGCACGCGGAACACCCGCGACACGCGCGCCCTCGCCAAGAAGACCGCCCACGGACGGGAGGTCGCCGCAGCCCAGTGGTCGCTCGCGGAGTTCGAGGCCCTGTGCCGGATGTGGGAGCGCGATGCCCCGGTCCCCTATCCCGTGCAGGTCAGCGGCACCGAGGTGCTCATGGAGTTCCTCGGCGACGACCGGGGCATCGCGGCACCCCGGCTCGCCCAGGTGCGCGGTTCGAACGCCGAGATGCAGGAGTACTTCACGCAGGTGGTCGAACTCATGCGGGTCTTCGCCGCCGCGGGCTTCGCGCACGGCGACCTCTCGGCCTACAACCTCCTCGTGCACGAGGGGCGGGTGCGGGTGATCGACCTGCCGCAGATCGTCGACGTGATCGCGAATCCGCAGGGCCTCGACCTCCTGCACCGCGACTGCGTCAACGTGTGCGACTGGTTCGCACGGCGACGGGTGGAGTGCGACGCCGAGGCCCTATTCGCGGACCTCCTCGGGACGCTGTTCTGACCCCGGGTGTCAGGAGGCGAGTCGGGCGGCGAGAAGGGTCACCAGCTCGTACACGACGTGGCTCGCGGCGATCCCGGTCATCTGGGCGTGATCGTACGCGGGCGACACCTCCACGACGTCGGCGCCGACGATGTCGCGGTCGCGCAGCGCCCGGAGGATGCGCAGCAGCTCGCGACTCGTGAGCCCTCCCGCCTCGGGGGTCCCGGTGCCGGGCGCGTGCGCGGGGTCGAGCACGTCGATGTCGATCGAGACGTACAGCGGCTTGTCGCCGATGCGGGTGAGGATGCGGTCGATCGCGGCCTCCACCCCGTGCTCCTCGATGTATTCGCTGGAGACGATGGAGAAGCCGAGGCGCTCGTCGTCCTCGAGGTCCTGTTTCGAGTACAGGGGTCCGCGGGTGCCGACGTGGCAGCTCGCGGTGAGGTCGATCAGCCCCTCCTCGCTCGCGCGGCGGAAGGGGGTGCCGTGCGTGATGGGGGCCCCGAAGTAGGTGTCCCACGTGTCCAGGTGGGCGTCGAAGTGGAGGACCGCGACCGGTCCGTGCTTCGCGGCCACCGCCCGCAGCAGGGGAAGGGCCACGGTGTGGTCGCCGCCGATCGTGACGAGGCGCTGCACCTGGTCGCCGAGGGCCACGGCTGCGCGCTCGACCTCGGTCACCGCCTCGGTGAGGTCGAACGGGTTCACCGGGATGTCCCCCGCATCCACCACCTGGGCGAGCTGGAACGGCGACACGTCCTGCGCGGGGTTGTAGGGCCGCAGCAGCCGGGACGACTCCCGCACATGCGACGGGCCGAAACGGGTGCCGGGGCGGTAGCTCACGCCGGAGTCGAACGGGATGCCGACCACCGCGATGTCGGCGCGCGGCACGTCCTCGATGCGGGGCAGGCGGGCGAAGGTGGCGATGCCGGAGTACCGCGGGTTCACGGAGGCGTCGACGGGGCCGATGTTGTCGGTCATTTCTCGTTCCTGTTCGTCGGGAGGTGTGGGTCTCAGAGGGCGTGCTGCGGGATGTGCACGAGCTGCACCCCGCCGTCGGCGATGGCCGCGCGGATGCTGGGGGCGATGTCGGCGCGTGATGCCGTCCGTCGCCCGGTCGCCCCGAAGGCGGTGGCGAGCGCGGCCCAGTCCGGCTGCACGAGGTCGACGCCGATCGGGGTCATGCCCCGGTCGAGCTCGTTCTGGCGGATCTCCGCGTACCCGCCGTTGTCGACGCACACCACGGTGACGTCGAGACGCTGCTCGACGGCGGTGACGAGCTCGTTCACGCAGAACATCAGAGCGCCGTCGCCGATGACGGTGACGACCGGGCGTTCGGTCTGCGCGACGGCCGCGCCGATCGCGGCGGGGAGGCCGTAGCCGAGCGTGGCGTAAGTCGGCGTGTAGAGGAGGGAGTGCGGCTGCTCCTGCCGCAGCACGCTGCCGAGCGCCATGTAGACGATCTGGGAGGAGTCGCCGGCGACGATCGCGTCGGCAGGGAGGGCGTCGGCGATGATCTCGGCGAGCGCGACGGTGTCCGGCGCGGTCTCCCGCGACTCGGCCTCGATCGCGGCCCGCTCGGCCGTGAGGTCGCGGGTGGGACGGGCGGGGTCCGGCAGCAGGGGCAGGAGGGCGTCGGTCACGGCGGCGGCGTCTCCGGTGAGAGCGACCGTCGCGGTGAGGTTCTTGTCCCGCTGCTCCGGAGAGATGTCGACGCGGATCACGGCGCCGCGTGCCTCGAGCCGCGGAGCCCAGAGCTCCGCCTCGCCCAGCTTCGAGCCGACCACGAGCAGCACGTCGGCGTCTTCGGCCACAGCCCGTGCGGCAGCGAGGCGCAGGTTCGAGCCGAGCGAGAGCGGGTGCCGTTCGTCGAGCACCGCCTTGCCGTTCAGGGTCGTGAGCACGGGGGCTCCGAGCCGCTCCGCCACCGCGGCGATCTGGTGCGCGGCGTCCACCGCACCCCCACCGGCCACGATCACCGGGCGGCCGGCGGCGGAAAGCAGCCGGGCGGCCTCGGCGAGCGCGATCGGATCCCCGGAGACGCGGTCGGGCATCGGGCGCGGCTTCCGGTCCTCCGCGGGCACGGCGGCGGGCGCCTCCAGCACGTCGAGCGGGATCTCGATGTGCACGGGGCGGGGACGGCCGGTGCGGAAGAGGTGGAACGCGTCGTGCACGGCCCGCACCGCCTCCGCCGCGGTCGACACCCGTCGCGACCACTCCGCGATCGCGCCGACCATGGCCGTCGCGTCCTTGGTCTCGTGCAGCGTGCCCACGTCGGCGAACTCCGCCCCGAGCGGCACGCCGGGCGAGAGCACGATGAGGGGTCGCGACTCGCAGAAGGCCGTGCCGATCGCGCTCATCGCGTTCTGGAGCCCGGGGCCCGAGGTCGTGATCACCACGCCGGGGAGCCCGGTCTGCTGCGCCCACCCGTCGGCACCGTACCCCGACCCCTGCTCGTGGCGGTTGGTCACGGCGCGGATGCCGAGGTCGGCGAGGGGCCGATAGAACTCCAGGTTGTGCGTGCCGGGGATGCCGAAGACCGCGGTCACCCCGTAGCCGCGGATGGTCTCCAGGACCGCACGGCCTGCGGTATCGGCGTACCAGTGGTCCCCGGTGGTGTCGGTGCTCATCGTGTCATCCTCACATCGCGTGCCGACGGACGCCGTCGACCCAGGTCTCACGGACCTCGATCGCCGCGATCTCCTCGGCCGGCACCGTGAGCGGGTCGTCCGAGAGCACCGCGAAGTCGGCGTACTTGCCCGGCTCCAGGGAGCCGAGGTCGTCCTCCCGGCCGATCGAGACCGCGCCCTCGATCGTGTGCGCCCGCAGCGCCGCGGTCGCGGAGATGCGCAGGTCGTCCGGGCCGAGCCGGTGTCCGCGACGGGTGACCCGGGTGACCGCGGTCTGGATCGCCTCCAGCGGGATGGGCTCGGCGACCGGGGCGTCCGAGGAGATCGTCATGGGCACGCCCGCACGCTCGAACTCCCCCAGCGGGTTGAAGCGCTCACCGGGCGTGCCGATGGCCTCCTCCACGCCCTCGCCCCAGTTGAAGTAGTGCTGCGTCTGGTTCACGGGACGGATGCCGGCGGCCGCCATCCGCTCGATCTGCCCGGGGGTCGGCAGGCCGCAGTGCTCGATGCGGTGCCGGGCGTCCGCATCCGGACGCTCCGCGAGCGCGGCCTCGATCGCCGACACGACCATCTCGATCGCGGTGGGCGACTGGGCGTGGGTCGCGGTCTGCAGTCCAGCCGCGTGCGCCTTGCGGATGAGCTCCGCGTAGTCGGCGGGCTCGTGGTAGAGCTGGCCGGTGCGGCAGGGGTCGCCGACGTAGCCGTCCGGGAAGTACGCGGTCCAGCCGCCCAGCGTGCCGTCGGCGTAGAACTTGATGCCGGCGAAGCTGAGGTGCGCGTTGCCGAACTGCCCGACGAGCCCCATCTCCAGAGCCTCGTCGAGCAGGTGCGACAGCAGGTACATCGACACGCGAAGCTCCAGCCGCCCGGCCTCGGCGAGCCGCAGGTACATGTCGAACTCGCGACGCGTGACCTGACAGTCGCCGATGGAGGTGACCCCGCCCGCGAGGAACCGCTGCGTCGCCGCGTCGAGCTGGCGCAGGTGCTCCTCCGGCTCGTCCGCGAGGTGGAAGTTCGGACCGTGGTGGCCGATCTTCACCCCGTGGACGCCGGTGAGGATGTTGCACGCCGCGTCGGACAGTTCGCCGGTGAGCTCGCCGTCGGCGTCGCGGAAGAACTCGCCGCCGTCCGGGTTCGGGGTGTCCCGGTCGACGCCGTTGAGGTCGAGCGTGTACGAGTTCACCACCCCGCCGTGGCCGGAGGCGTTCATGAGGTACACCTCGCGGTCGGCGGCCACCTCGTCGAGCTCGAAGCGGGTGGGGTGCCGCTTCTCGGCGAGGTTCCGCTGCTCGTAGCCGTAGCCGCGCACCGGGCGTCCGGCGGGGAGCTCCGCCGCGGCGGCCTTCAGCAGCGCCACGATCTCGGGGATGCTCCCCGCCTTCTCCGGACCGCAGTCCACCCAGGTCATCATCTGCCCGAACATCAGCGGATGCGCGTGCGCGTCCACGAAGCCGGGCACGACCACCGCCTCCCCCAGATCGACGCGCTCCGGAGTGAGTCCGGCCCGCGCCGCGACGTCCTCGCACTCCGCCGCCGTGCCGAGGGCGACGATGCGCCCCCGGTCGGTCAGCATCGCGGTGACGGTGGTGTCCGCCGGGTCCGCCGTGTGGATGGCTCGCGCGGTGACGAGGACGGGAGCGGCCTGGGCCGAGCGGTCGAAGGGAGTGAGCTTTCTCATGATGCCTGTTCGCGGTGGTGTCGTGCGGGGGAAGGGTGCCGGTCAGGGCAGGCGGTTCGCCGTGGTGTCGGTCCGGGCGGTGAACGACGCCGTGACCGGGGCCTCGTCGGAGTGCTGCGGCGCGAGACGCGTGCAGATCCCGGCGATGACGGCCATGCCCACGAACATCGCGATGACCGACCAGACGCTGCCGGTCCAGGCGATGAGCTGCGTCGCGAACCAGGGCGAGAATCCGGCCCAGATGGCGGCGCCGACGCCGTACGACAGCGCGATCGAGGTGTAGCGCGCCTGCGGACGGAACATCTGGGCGAGGATCGCCGCGATCGGGGCGTAGGTCGCACTCATCGCGATGCGCACGAGCGAGGCGAAGAGGAAGATCAGCGGCTCCACGCGGCCCGGCATCAGCAGCAGGAAGGGCGCGAAGGTCAGCACCGAGGTGATCAGGCCGATGTACATCACGTTCTTCCGGCCCCACTTGTCACCGAGCCAGGCGACCGGCAGCGTCACGACGAACTCCACGAAGGAGGCCAGGGTCATCGCGTCGAGGATGACCTGCTCGCTGATCGCGATGGGCTCACCCGTCGCGTACGCGGTGGCGAAGGTGGTGGCCAGATAGTAGCCGCCGGTGGAGATGGGCAGGATGCCGATGCCGAGGAGGATCGGCTTCCAGTTGACGCGGAGGGCGAAGGCGAGCGGCATGGACTGCTTGCGACCCTCGATCTTCTCCTCGAAGACCGGCGACTCCTCGACGCGATACCGGACCCACAGACCGACGCCGATCAGGACGATCGACAGCAGGAACGGGATGCGCCAGCCGCCGTCGATGATGAACGTGTCGCCGCCGCGGGCCATGATCGCGAAGATGCCGGAGGCGAGGAGGGCGCCGGCCGGGTTGCCGAGCTGGGTGAAGCCGCCGTAGAACGTCTTCGACTTCTCGGGAGCGTGCTCCACGCTCATGAGCACCGCGCCGCCCCATTCGCCGCCGACCGCGAGGCCCTGGATGGCGCGGAGCAGGATGAGGAGGATGGGGGCGAGGATGCCGATGTTCTCGTAGGTCGGCAGGCAGCCGACGAGGACGGTCGCGGCCCCCATCAGCAGCAGCGTGATGACGAGCGAGACCCGCCGACCGAGCTTGTCGCCGATGTGGCCGAAGACGATGCCGCCGAGGGGGCGGACGAGGAAGGCGACCGCGAACGTCGCGAACGCGGCGGCGGTCTCGGCCAGGGGGTCGTCGCTCGGGAAGAACAGCGGGCCGAAGACGAGGGCGGCGGCCGTGGCGTAGACGTAGAAGTCGTACCACTCGATGGTGGTGCCGACGAAGGCGGCGATGCCGGCGCGGCGTGCGCGGCTGTGGACGCCGCTTCGGGGGGTGGGGGTAGTGGTCATGGACCCGCTCCTTCGCGGATGGTGTCGGATAGCGAAGGATGCTACGGACGTGCAGCATCGGGAGCAAGGGCAGAACTCCAGCGATACGCGTCATTCACTGGATTTGTGTGAGACGCATCGCGCACTCCGGGCCTTCCGCTCGGTCGAACCGCGCTCTACGCTGAGGTTCTGCGGGGGCGAGCGTGCACTGCGGGGAAATCGACGGAATCGGACGGCACATGGACTTCGACGCGGAACTCATCCGGGCGCTGCAGGAGGACGGCCGCGCCAGCATCCTCTCCCTCGCCGAGCGCGTCGGGCAGTCCCGCGCCATCGTGGCGGCTCGTCTGCGCACGCTGCTCAGCGACCGCACGGTGCGGGTGGTCGCGGCCGTCGACCCCGTGTTCCTCGGGCAGCACGTGCTCGCGCACGTGTCGATCCGGACCGACGGCGCCGTCGAGGTGGTCGCCGAGCACCTGCGCGACATGTCCGAGACCGTGCTGGTGTCGGCGGTCGGCGGCGCCCACGACATCGTGACGGAGGTGCGGGTGGGCTCGATGTCGGAGCTCCACGACCTGCTCGCGCGCATCCGCGGGAGCGCCGGCGTGCTCGACATCAACACCATCATCTACTCGACCGTGATCAAGGGGTTCTTCGTCTCGGAGTACCACGGCGGCGTGACCCTCGACGGCATCGACGAAGCCCTCATCGAGCACCTGCAGTCCGACGGGCGGATGAGCTTCCGTGCCCTCGGCGAGCAGGTGCGGCTCTCCCCCAGCGCGGTCGCCACCCGGGTGCAGCGGCTCATCGACGCCGGTGTCATCAAGATCAGTGCCGTGGAGGCCCGAGGCCTCGCGCACCGGCAGCTCTCGATGGGCGTGGGCATGACGCTCGGAGACGACGACGAGGCCGTGATCGATGAGCTGCGGCGGGGGCGCGGCGTCGACTTCGCGGCCCGGACCCTCGGGCGGTTCGACGCCGTCGCGACCCTCGTGGAGCCCTCCGCCGGCGCCCTGTATGCGAGTCTCGAGCGGCTGCGCGCGCTCCCCGGAGTGACCCGGATCGAGGCGTGGCTGCATCTCGCGGTGCTCAAGGAGGACTACGCCCGCACCCTCCGCCCCCTCCGCACCGACTGACCCCGTCCCGTCCCCGTCCGGCCCCGTCCCGTCCCCGTCCCGTCCGCGCCCCTCCGGTCCCGCCCGGGATCAAAACCGCGCCCCTTTCACCCATCCCCCGCACGTTTCTGCACTCCCACCGGGAGGGGTCCCCCACGCGGGATGAAAACGGAGCCTCGGGAGGCGCGTGGAGAAGCCTTTTGGATCCGGCGCACTCCGCACCCCCACCGGGAGGGGTTCTCGGTGCGGGATGGAAAGCGGGCGTCGGAAGGCGCGGGGCGGGGCCTTATCGATCCCGGAATCGGAGGGGCGGGACCGGGAAGGGGCAGGACCGGGAAGGGGCGGGGGTCAGGGGGTGAGGGGGGCGAGGAAGGCACGGCGGACGGCGGCGACGTCGGCGTCCTCGCGCGTGGGGTGCACGCGGTTGAGGAGCAGCACGCCGTAGGCGCCCGTCTCGGGGATGACCGCGAAGCACGTGCCGGTGAAGCCGGTGTGGCCGACCGCATCAAGGTCACCCATCCACGCGGCATCGCGCACGCGCAGACCGATCGCCTGGCCGTAGCCGGCGTCGGCCTGGACGGACGGGGTCGTCATCCCGCGGAACGACTCCCGTGACAGCACTCGCCCGTGCGTCCCCTCGCCCTCATCGCGGAGGAGACGGGCGAGAGCGGCGACGTCCCCCACCGTGCCGAACAGTCCCGCGTGGCCGGCGGGACGGCCGAGTGCATGGGCGAGCTCGTCGTGCACCGCTCCGCGCACGTTCCCGCGGTGCGGCTGCGTCTCCGTGGCGACCGCCTGCTCCCGCTCCGGAGCCGCGGTCAGCGACGCGGCGCCGATCCCCGTGGCCACCTCCGCCCAGAGCGCCGCGAGCGGCCGCCCGGAGACCCGTTCCAGACAATCTCCGGCCGCGATGTACCCGACGTCGGAATACAGATGGCGAGCGCCCGGCTCGGCACCGAGCGCCCGACGCCGCACGCGGGCACGCAACTCGTCCCCGCGCAGGCCCTCCCGCCACTCGCGCCCCTCCGCCGGCAGCCCGGAGGTGTGGGTGAGGAGGTGCCGGAGGGTGATCCGCTCCGCTCCGGCGCCGCTGCCCACCGCGAGGACGCGCTCGACGGGCTCATCGAGGTCGATCACGCCCGCGTCGACGAGCCGCAGGGCGGCGATGGCGGTGAAGACCTTCGTCAGCGACGCGAGATCGAACAGGTGCGCGGCGGTGAGCGGAGCGGGATCGTCGTGCGCCGGCGACCCGAGGAGCTGCAGCTCTTCCGCGCCCCCGGCGACCGCCCGCACCGACGCCCACGCCGAGCCCGGGGCTCCGTTCACCATGATCCGCCTGCGGCCGTCACTTGCTCATGCCGGAGGTGAGGCCGTTGATGATCTGCTTCGTCGCCAGCAGGAACAGCACCACGAGCGGGATGGTGGCGATCGTGAGTCCGGCGAACAGCTGCGGCCAATCGGTCGAGTACTCCCCGAAGAACCGGGTCAGGCCCACGGGGAGCGTGTACGAGTCGCGGTCGCGCAGCAGGATCAGCGGGTAGAAGAAGTCGTTCCAGACCGGCACGAACCGGAAGACGATCACGGTCGCGAGCGCCGGGCGCACGAGCGGCAGCAGGATCTGGAGGAACGTGCGCAGCGGTCCGGCGCCGTCGATGCGCGCGGCCTCTTCCAGCTCGATCGGCAGCGCCCGGAAGAACACCGTCAGCACGAAGGTGGTGAACGGGATGCCGAGGGCGCCGTAGACGAGGATGAGGCTGAAGACGTTGCTGGTCATCTTGAGCGCGTCGAGCAGGTAGAACAGCGGCAGGATCGCCAGGTGCACCGGCAGCATGAGGCCCGAGAGGAACACGGCCTCGATCCCGCGGAAGAACTTCGCCCTGGCCCGCGCGAAGGCGTAGGCGGCGAGCACCGACACGACCGTCGTGACGATGACCGACCCGACCGTGACGGTGATCGAGTTGACGAAGTACGTGTCGAACGAGGCGGTGATCCACGCGTTCTGGAAGCTCGTGAACGTCGGGGGGACGGGGAGTCCGAGCGGCTCGGTGGCGATCTGCTGCTGCGTGCGCAGAGAGTTGTTGACCATGAGCAGCAGCGGACCGATCGCGACCAGCGCATACCCCCACAGGAACACGTTGGCGAGGAGGCGGCCCACGAACGGGGTGTCGTTCGTGCGACGGGAGCGGCGCCGCGGGGCGGAGGGCCGGCCGGAGACGATCGCCTCGGTGGTCGGTTCCTGACGGGTGTCGAGGGCGGTGCTCATCAGAACAGCTTTCGTTCGGCGCGGCGCATCGTCGTCGTGATGACGACGGAGATGACCATGATGAAGATGAACAGGACGGTCGCGAGGGCCGAGGAGACCCCGATGGAGTTCGGGTTCCCGGACTCGAACGCGGTGCGGTAGAACAACAGCATCATCACGTCGGTGGAGCCGGCGGGAGCGCCGTTCGACCCGGCGAGCGCGAACGGGATGGCCATCGCCTCCATGCTGCCGATGAAGGTGAGCACGGTGATGATGCCGATCGTCGGCGTGAGCATGGGGAGCGTGATGTAGCGGAAGCGCTTCGCGGCCGTGGCGCCGTCGAGCGACGCCGCCTCCTCGATCTCCTCGGGGATGCCGCCGAGGGCGGCGCCGTACAGCAGGATGGGGAATCCGATCCACTGCCAGGCGCTGACCAGCACGATGACCCAGATCGCGAGCTGCGGATCGCCGAGCCACGGCAGCGCGAGGCTCTCCAGGCCGACGCCGCGGAGGATCGCGTTCACCGGCCCGAACAGCGGAGACAGCATCAGCGACCACAGGTAGCCGATGACCATCGGGCTCACGAGGTAGGGCAGGGCGAAGATCGTCTGGAAGAACCGCTTGGTGCGCTTGCGGCGGTGCAGCAGGGTCGCGATGCCGAGGCCGAGCGAGTTCTGGAAGACCAGGGCGCCGGCGAAGAGCAGCAGGTTGTGGCCGAACGCGTTCCACAGCTCGGAGGCGTAGGGCTCCTTGGTGAGGAGCGTGAGGTAGTTGCCGATACCGGCGAATCCACCCTGCTTGGTGCCCTGCCAGTCGAAGAACGAGTAGCTGAGCGCGGCGAGCATCGGGTAGAGGATCAGCACCGCGAAGAGCACGGCGGCCGGGAGCACGAACAGCGCGGCCGTCGGCGTCGACAGCGCGATGCCGGTGCGGGGGCGCCGGCTCTTCGGCGGGCGCACGGGGAGGGTCAGAGCCATGGGGGGTCCTTCGCTCGTGGTGGGGCGCCGGACGCGGCGCCCCACCACGCTCGGATCAGGAGGAGGGGGTGAACCAGGTGGAGATGCCCGACTGCAGGTCGGCGCCCAGCTGCTCCGGGGTCTTCTGACCGAGGAACATGGCCTGGATGTCGGGGCCGAGCACCGCGGTGCCGGTCGGGTCGCCGTAGCGGAAGTCGACGAGCAGCAGATACGGAGCCGGGTTGGCGGTGTACTGCTCGTTCATCTCCTGCATGAGCGGGTCGGAGTACTCCACCCCGGGGAGCGCGGAGAACTGGTCGACCTCGTCGGCGACGAGCTGGCCGAACTCCTTCGTCGTCATCCAGTTGAGCAGCTCGGTGGCCGCCTCCTGGTTCTCGCTGGCCGCGTTGATGCCGAAGCTGCCGTCCGCGTAGCCCGGGGTGACCGCGTGGTCGAGAGCACTGTCGGGGGACGGCGGGACCTCGTAGACGCCCCACTCGGTGTCGGGCGCGGAGCTCTGGAACGTGGGCAGGTCGAACGAGCCGCCGGGCCACTGCGCGGCCTGGCCCGAGGTGAACTGCAGGACGGCGTCGGCGACGGCGATCGCGTTGACGTTCTTGTCGAGGTACTTCTGCATGTCCTGCACGATCTGCAGAGAGGACACGTAGGCGGGATCGGTGAAGTCGACGTCGCCGGCGAGCACCTTCTCCTCGAAGTCCGCACCGCCGTAGTGGGCCGAACCGACGATGTCGTGGAACATCGGCAGGACCCAGTCCTCGCGGGCGCCGAGCGCCATGGGGGTGACGCCCTCCTTGAGAAGGGTCTCCTGCAGCTCGATGAACTCGTCCCAGTCGGTGGGCTCCTCGAGGCCCATCTCGTCGAACATGGTCTTGTTGTAGAACATCTGCATGGTCTGGTACGCGAAGGGGACGCCGTAGGTCTTGCCGTCGTCCTTGCCCTGGGCCGCGCGCAGGACCGTGGGGTCGAACTGGTCGAGACCGTCGACGATGTCGTCGATCGGCACGATCTGCTCCGACTGGATCGCCGACTGCACGCCGCCATAGGCGCGCAGCATCGCGATGTCCGGACCGTCGCTGCCCTCGAGGCCGGTGGCGAGGATCTGGTTGTACTCGGTGGGCTGGAAGCCCTCGAACTCGATGGTGACGCCGGGGTGGGACTCTTCGTAGGCGTCGAACACGGCCTCCCACTTCGGGGACGACGAGGCCTGCCAGGACCAGATGGTCAGGGTGACATCATCCTGACCATCGCCGCTCGAGGCTGCGGGCGCGCAGCCGGCGGCGGCGAGGCCGGCGACCAGGATCCCTCCGGTGAGAGCGAGGCGGACGGGGCGGTTTCGCATGGTGTTCCTCTCGGGTGACGTCTTCGTCGCGGCACGGGGACGATGCCGACACTGCCACTGTGGGCAATCTCTTACAAAAATGCAAGCATTTCTGAAAATTCCTACCGAGCGCGGACCCGACCTGCCATCATGGGCTCGTGCCGAACAGTGTCGTGACAGCCATCCATCAGCGCCTCTCCGCGCTCACCCCCACGGAACGCCGCATCGCCGAACGCGTGCTCGCCGAACCGCAGGCGGTCCTGGAGAACTCCATCACCCGCCTCGCCGAGGAGTGCGGGGTGTCGGTCGCCAGCGTCGCCCGCTTCACCCGCAGCCTCGGGTTCCCCGGGTACCCCGACCTGCGGATCGCCCTGGCGGGAGAGCTCACGCGGAGCGCGTCCGAGCGCGAGCGCTTCCAGGTGTCCGCGGGGGATGTGAGCCGCCACGACGACGCCGCGACCACGGTGCGCAAGATCGCCTTCGCGGAGGCCGAGGCCATCGAGCGCACCGCCCGCCAGCTCGACATCGCCGAGCTGGAGCGGTGCGTCGCCGTGGTCCGCGGCGCGCGTCGTATCGACATCTACGGCGCGGCCTCCAGCGGACTCGCCGCGCAGGACCTTGAGCAGAAGCTCCATCGCGCCGGCCTCGTCGCCCAGGCGCGGACCGACCACCACCTCGCCCTCACCGGCGCCGCGCTCCTGGACGATCGGGACGCCGCGATCGCCATCTCGCACTCCGGCCGCACCCTGGAGATCGTGCAGGCGGCCGAGGTGGCCGCCGCCGCCGGCGCCACCACCATCGCCATCACCAACAACCCGCGCTCGCCGCTCGCCCGCGCGTGCGCGCACACCCTCGTCACGGCGGTGTCGGAGTCGACCTTCCGCTCCGGCGCGATGGCCAGCCGCATCGCCCAGCTCGCCGTCCTCGACTTCCTCTACACGCGCATCGCCCAGGCCGACTACGACCGGATCTCCGCGAACCTCCAGCGCACGCACGACGCCGTCACCGCTCACAGAATCGATTGATCATGCAGCTCGGAATCGACCGCCTCCTCCACGACGACCTGACGCAGCCGCAGCGGGACCGCCTCCGGGGCGCCCGCCTCGGGATGGTCACGAACGACCTGGCCCTCACCTCGACCCTCGCCCGTGGACGCGCAGGCCTCGCCGACGCCGGATTCCCGCTCACGCTCCTCTTCGGCCCCGAGCACGGCCTCGACGGCCGGGCCAGGGAGGGAGAGCTGATCGGGGATCTGCGGGACACGCTGACAGGGCTCCCGGTGCGCAGCCTCTACGGCGCGGACGTGCGTCCCGCGGCCGCCGACCTCGCCGACCTCGACATCGTGCTCGTCGACCTTCCCGACGTGGGTGCGCGTTTCTACACCTACATCTGGACGATGAGCCATGTGCTTGAGGCGTGCGCCGACGCGGGCGTCGCCGTGATGGTGCTCGACCGCCCGAATCCGCTCGGCGGACGCCTGGAGCAAGCCGAGGGGCCGATGCTCGACGAGGCGGCGAACTCGCTCGTCGGGCGGTGGACGATGCCCGTCCGCCATGGTCTGACGATCGGCGAGCTCGCGCGGCACTGGGTGCGCACGCGCGGGATCGACGTGGAGCTGCACGTCGTCGAGGTGCAGGGATGGACGCGCGATCAGACCGCCCTCGGCCGGCAGGAGCTGACCTGGATGCCGCCCTCGCCGAACCTGCCCAGCGCCGCGACCGCCCTGCTGTACCCCGGCACGTGTCTGGCCGAGGGCGTGAACGTCTCCGAGGGTCGCAGCACGGCCGTGCCCTTCCGCGTCGTCGGCGCCCCGTTCATCGACGCCGAGGAGTACACGACCGCGTTCGTCGAGTTCGCCCTTCCCGGTGTCACCGCCTCCCCCTACGGCTTCACCCCCCTGGTGCGGGATCACGCCGGCGAGGCCTGCCAGGGGCTCCTCCTGCACGTGACCGACCCGGCCGCCTTCCGGCCGGTGCACACCGGCGTCCGCCTGCTGTCGCTGCTCGCCGCCCTCTACCCCGAGGCCCTGGCCGAGCGGGCGCTGGTGCCGATGCCCGGGGAGTCCGACTGGTCCCCTCTGGAGAAGCTGTTCGGGGTCGAGGGCGCCTTCCGCCGGATCACGGCGGGCGAGTGGGACGAGCCGGAGTCGCTCGCGGTGCCGGACTGGCCGGGGCTCGTCGACGCCGACCTCCTCTACCGCTGACCGGCAGCCGCGCGGACGTCAAGGGGATGGCGGCGCGCGCGGCCGCCGCGCAGGATGGCCGGTATGACGGACGACGGCCCCGCGCCCACCGCGGACGGACACCACATCGTCGTGAACGGCCGGCGGTGGCGCGCCACCGATCCGTCGATCCCCGAGAACCTGCGGCAGGAGCTCGTCGACGAGCTCATGGCCGCACGGCGCGCGGTGAAGGCGGCGGAGCCCGACGCCCGCCGTCGCGTGCAGGATGCGAAGACCGCCCTCGGCGAGCGGGGTGCCCCGTGGTGGGAGGAGCCCTCCTCGGCGCAGGCCGAGGAGCGGATCGCCGCGACGATGCGCGCCCTCACCCGGAAGCGCGCGGACTCGTCGATCTGCCCGAGCGACGTCGCCCGCGCGGTCGGCGGCGCGGAGTGGCGCGACCGGATGCCCGACGTGCGCCGCGTCGCCGCGGACCTGGCCTCCCGCGACGTCGTGGTCGTCACGCAGAAGGGCGAGCCGGTCCAGATCACCGACGCCCGCGGACCCGTCCGCATCCGCCGCGGCCCCGCCCTCTGAACGCCCCGGGCGCCCGACGCCGACGGCGCGCCGTCACCGGGCGTTCACCGTCCGCGGCCAGACTTCGACCATGACCTCACCCGATCCCGCGGCGGGCGCCCCCGAGCCCGTGGCGACAGCGAACAGCGGCGCCGTGGCCGTCGTCGGCCTCGATCTGCACGGAGACACCCCCGCGCCTCGGAAGCAGGTGTACTCCTGGGCGCTGTGGGATTGGGCGACGCAGCCGTTCAACACCGTCATCCTCACGTTCGTCTTCACCGCGCTGTACCTGGTCAGCGCCTCGTTCCTGCCGCCGGAGACCGCCGCCCTCGACCCGAGCGACCCGGTCCGCGTCGCCGCCGAGGCCGACCTCGCCTCCGGTCTCGGACTGGGGTCGACGATCGCCGCCCTGGGCATCCTCCTGCTCGCTCCCGTCCTCGGCCAGCGCGCCGACGCGGCCGGACGACAGAAGCTCTGGCTGGGCATCGGCACCGGCGCACTCATCCTCTGCATGCTGGGACTGTGGTTCGTGGAGCCGCAGCCGGCCCTCTTCTGGCTCGGCGTCGCGCTGATCTCCGCCGGTTCCGTGTTCGGCGAGATCGCCGCGGTGAACTCCAACGCCATGCTCATCGGCATTGCGAACCCGAAGAACGTCGGCCGCATCTCCGGCCTGGGCTGGGGCTTCGGCTACCTCGGCGGCATCATCGCCCTCGTCATCGTCGTCCTGCTCGACACCTTCGACTGGTTCGGCATGTCCACCGACAACGGCCTCGCGTACCGGCTCATCGCCGTGGGATGCGCGGTCTGGGCGATCGTCTTCAGCATCCCGATCTTCCTCAACGTGCCGGAGCCGTCGCTCGGGCGGCCGGAGCGCAAGGTGGGGTTCTTCCGCTCCTACGTTCTCCTCGTCCAAGACGTGATCGGCCTCTACCGCGACCCGCAGACCCGGTCGACGTTCTGGTACCTGCTCGCCAGCGCCGTGTTCCGCGACGGCCTCGGCGGGGTCTTCGCGTTCGGCGCCATCATCGGCACCGCGGTGTTCCGGTTCGGCACGCAGGACATCATCGTCTTCGGCATCGCCGCGAACCTCGTCGCCGGCGTCTCGACCATCATCGCGGGGCGCCTCGACGATCGCCTCGGCCCCAAGCGGATCATCCTCGGCTCGATCGGATCGATGGTCGTCGCCGGCCTCGCCGTGTTCCTGCTCCGCGACGCCGGGTCGCTCGTGTTCTGGATCGGCGGCCTCGTGCTCTGCGCCTTCGTCGGCCCGGCGCAGGCGGCGGCGCGCTCCTTCCTCGCCCGCGTCACCCCGGCAGGCCGGGAGGGCGAGATCTTCGGTCTCTACGCCACGACCGGCAGGGCCGCGAGCTGGATGGCCTCGGCCGCCTGGACCGTGCTCATCGTCTCGACGAGCCAGACCGCCTATGGGATCCTCGGCATCGTCATCGTGCTCATCATCGGGTTCCTCCTCCTGCTCCCGGTGAAGGCGCCGCGCTGAGCCCGCTCCGGGCGTCGGACGGGTCGGGCGGGAGTAGCCTGACCCGGTGACCGTCGTCCTCGCCTTCCTCGCCAACATCCTCGTCGCGATCGCGAAGACGGTCGCCGCCGTCATCACCTCGTCCGCGTCGATGGTGGCCGAGGCCGCGCACTCCTGGGCGGACGCAGGGAACGAGGTCTTCCTGCTCATCGCCGATCGGCGCGGCGCGAAGACCAAGGACGCCCGGCATCCGCTCGGCTACGGCCGCAACGCGTTCGTCTGGTCCCTCATCGCGGCGTTCGGCATCTTCACCGCCGGCTCGATCGTCTCGATCATGCACGGCATCCAGGAGCTGTCCGACTCCGGCCCCGTGGAGAGCCCGGTCGTGGCGTACATCGTGCTCGGGATCGCCTTCGTGCTGGAGGGGGCGTCGTTCACGCAGGCGATGCTCCGCTCCCGCCGGCTGGCCCAGGAGCGCGGATCCTCCACGTGGGACTTCGTGCTGGAGACGAGCGACACCACGCTCCGGGCGGTGTTCTTCGAGGACTCCGCCGCCCTCATCGGCCTCGTGCTGGCGGGCGGGTCGATCCTCCTGCATCAGCTCACCGGTGTCGCCGCGTGGGATGCGATCGGGTCGATCCTCGTCGGGATCCTGCTGGGCATCGTCGCCGTGATCCTGATCGGACGGAACATCGCGTTCCTCGTCGGCACGTCGGTGTCCCCCGCCCTGCGCTCCCGGGTGGGCACGGCCCTCCTCGGCATGGACGACATCGAGCGGGTCACCTACCTGCACATCGAGTACGTGGGGCCGAACCGGCTGTTCCTCGTCGCCGAGGTCGACCTCGCGGGCGATGCGCGCGAGCACGACGTGGCCCGGCGGCTGCGGGAGGTGGAGCGGCGGATCGAGGCGCACGACGCGGTGGAGACCGTCGTGCTGTCCCTCTCGGTGGACGACGAGCCCTCGCTGGACTTCGCCCGCGCGTGAGGCCGGTCAGGCGCGCCAGTTGTCGGCGAGCTTGGTGAGCAGCCGCGCGAGCTCCGTGCGCTCCTCCGGGGTGAACGACTCGAGCGCGCGACCGAGCAGCTCGCGGCGTTCGCCCCGCATCCCGCGGGCCAGTCGCCGACCCGCGTCGGTCAGCGCGATGCGGGTGCGGCGGGCGTCGTCCGGATCGGCCTCGCGCCGCACGAATCCGGCCTGCACACCCTGCTGCACGAGCCGGGACGCCCGCGGCTGATCCACGCCGATCGCCTGCCCGAGCGCGCTCACGCTGAGCGGTTCCGACGCGGCGGCGAGGGCTTCGAGCATGCGGAGACGGGCCGGTCCGCCGAGGCGGCCGCCGTCGGTCATCCACGGCGGCATCCCCGGGTGGCCGCGGTGATGGGCGAAGTGCTCGCGCGGGTCACCATGGGGCCCGTGCCCGTGTGCACCGCGTGGCCCGCCGTGCTCGCGACCGCCGGGCCCTGGTCGACGTCCGCGCAGTCGGGAGAGCGCCTGCGCGATCGCTTCGGCGGCGTCGGGGGACGCGGGGTCGATCGGATCGGTGGCCATGCCCCGATTTTACATGCAGCTTGACATGCGTCTCGGTTCCATGTCACACTGCATGTACATGCACAGTGACATTGATATGTCGGATGACATCCGTCATCGGTGCACCACAGACGACGAAGGATCACCATGAACACCACTGCAGACAGCACTTTTGACAACACCTCCCGCCCGTTCGGTTTCTGGCTCAAGGCCGTCGACCGCCTGATGGCACAGGACTTCGCCACTGTCTTCGCCGCGGAGGGCGCGACCCGCCGCGACTGGCGGCTGCTGAACGTCGTCGATGGCTCGGTACCCGCCCGCCGCCCGTTGAACCCGCACAAGCTGCACGATCTCATCGACCGCGGCTGGGTCGAGGCGGACGGCGACGGATGGGCGCTGACCGACGAGGGCCGCGCGGCGAAGGAGCGTCTCGGCGCCGCCGTCGACGGCATCCGCGCGAAGGTCGCCGACGCGGTCTCCGACGAGGAGATGGCGACGACCCTCGCGGCGCTCGAGAAGATCGCCCGCGCCTTCGGGTGGGACGAGGAGACCCCTCTCCCCCGGAAGCAGCGCCCCGGGTTCGGCTTCGGCCCTCGTGGCGGCTTCGCTCGCCGGCACGGGCACGGGCGCGGCTTCGGTCCCGGGGAGGGGTTCGGCCGCGGGGACTTCGGGCCCCGGCACGGCTTCGGTCCCGGGCACGGCTTCGGCCCCGGGGACGGCTTCGGGCACGGGGACTTCGAGTCCCGGCACGGCTTCGGCCCCCGGCATGGCCTCGAGTCCCGGCACGGCTTCGACCGCGGGGACTTCGGGCCCCGGCGCGGCTTCGACCGTCACGACGGAGCCGAGGAAGGCGGGTACCGCGGGCGCGGTCACCACGACGGCCACGGGCACCGCGACCACGGTCACGCACACCGCGACCACGGCCGCGGCCACGGGCACGGGCACGGGCACGGGCGCGGCCACCGCGCGCAGCGGATGGCGGAGCGCGCATTCGAGCGTGGCTTCGACGCCGGATTCCGCCACGGCCACGCCGCCTGACCTCACCTCCTCGAAGCGCCCCACCGGAACCCCGGCTGGGGCGCTTCCGTGCACCGGGACGCCCCTCCGGGATCACTTCCGCACCTCCCGAGCGCACTCGAGGCACGTCTTCGCTCCCCCCCCGCGGCGACGCGAGCACCTACTCTCCGGACGGGATCAGAATCGCCCCTCCCGAACGCCCCAGCGGCACGTTTTCCATCCCGCAGGGTCATGCAGGCAGGCGGCGCGGGAGGGACGAGGAACGAGGCGCCCGGTGGAAGCGCAAGGGCCCGAGGCGACAGGCACAGGGAAGGCACGTGCGCGGATCAAGAACGGCCCCGCCGTCGCACCTCGCGGCCCATTTCTCACCCCGCACGCAAGGCGGCAGGCCCCGACCGTCGGGAGGGATCAGTAACGCCCTCCCGACGGACCTCGGGGGCCGATTCCCATCCCGCGAGCGAAAGAGCGGACGGCCCGACCGTCGGGCGGGATCAGAAACGATCCTTCCGACGGACCGCGGCGCGCATTTCCCATCCCGCACGCAAAAGGGGGCCGGGCCCGACCGTGGGGCGGGATCAGAAACGGGCCGTCGACACGGGATTGCGGTGCGTTCCTGAGCCCGCAGGGGGAACGGGGGCGTGGGGCGCGGGCGCGGGACGGGGCTAGAGGTCGAGGAGGGCGAGGGCGGTGTCGGGGGCGCCCGCGTCACGGAGGCGTGAGCGCATCGCGGCCGCTGCGAGCGCATACGGCTTGTCGCTCCGCAGGAGGAGCGACCGCGCGTTGGCCTGCTCATTGAGGGCGACGAGCTCGAACGCCAGCACCTCGACGTCGGCCGCGCCGACCTCTCCCTCCGCGGCCGCGAACCGCAGCTGGGCCTCGATGTATCCGTACCAGTCGACGAGGGCTGCCCGCACGGCATCGCTCACGGGACCGGGCTTGGAGTCGACGTCCGCCGCCGTCGCCGCGAAGAAGCAGCCGCCTGTGAAGACGCGGTCCTTCGAGTAGACCAAGGCGTTGTGGAGGAGCGCGGCCAGGCGATGCGCTCCTCGCGGGTGGGCGCGGGCGGGCTCGATGATCCGCTCGACGAAGATGTCCCGAGCGGCGGCGACCGTCGCGAGCTGCAGGCCCTCCTTGCTCTGGAACAGCGTCGCGATGCTGCTCTTGCTCGACCCCGAGGCGGTCGCGAGGCGTCCGATCGTCACGCCGTCCAGACCCTCGACGGAGGCGAGGTCGGTCGCACTCTCCAGCACGATGCGGCGGGAGGCGTCGCCGCGTGCCCGCCGGCCGTCCTGCATCACACCATCCACCATGGCCCTAGTATACGAACGACCGTTCGCCTAGTATACGGATGATCGTTCGTATAGTTCGGTGAAGGAGCCTCCATGCCGTCCGCGTCCTCTCTCCTCGTCCGCGCCCTCCCGACTGTGGGACGCCTCTCCCCTCTCCTCGCCGGCGATCTCGCCTACCGGCTGTTCTTCTCCACCCGCCCACGGATGGCCGTGCGTGCCGCCGACGCCGCCACCCACGACGACGCCCGCCGCGGGACGCTCCTCGTGCGCGGCATCCCCGTCACGACCTACACGTGGGGCACGGGTCCGCGCACCGTGCTGCTCCTGCACGGCTGGCGGGGCCGCGCCTCCCAGTTCGCCCCGCTCGTGCGGGAACTCGTCGCCGAGGGATTCCGGGTCGTCGCCTTCGATGCCCCGGCGCACGGCTCCTCCGGCGGGCGGCACACCGATATCCGCGACTGGGTCGATGCCGCGGAGCAGCTGGACCGCACCCACGGCCCCTTCTCCGCTCTCATCGGACACTCCTTCGGCGGGCTCGCGGCGCTGACCGTCGCCCGGTCGTCCGGCTCGGTCCCCGCCGTCGCCGTCGTCGCCGGGGCCGCCGCACCCGAGGCGTTCCTCGCCCAGTTCGTCCGTGACCTCCGGCTCGACCCCGCCACCGCGGACCGACTCCGCACCCGCTTCCACCGCCGCCTCCGGCTCGATCCCGCAACCGCCGTCGAACGGTATGACGCAGGCGCGCATCCACTCCCCGCCGGCACCACACTGCTCATCGTGCACGACCGGGGCGACCGCCGGATGCCCGACCACGACGCCCTCCGGCTGCACGCCGCTCATCCCGGCCGCTCCCGTCTCGTCCGCACGGTGGGTCTCGGTCATACGAGAGTGCTGTCGGCTGATCCGACCCTCGACGCCGTGGTCGCTCTCGTGACCGGGGGTCTCGACGCCGTGGATGCGCTCGGCACCGCCACGGGACGAGCCGACATTGATGCCGCACCGGCGGACCCGCCCGCCGCCCTTCGGAGCCCTACACCCGGGTCGGCAGGAAGCCCGCGCCCGGGTCGACGGCCGCGAACGGCAGCCCGACAGTGGTGATCAGCACGACGAGCGTCACCACAGCCGCCGCGAGCAGGAGGAAGAGCACGACGAAGACGACGACCGCGAGCATCCGGTAGCTGCCGGTGTCGGCGACCTCCGGGGCGATCGATCGCTGCGCCCAGTCGTCCGCAGCCGCCGCGGGCTGCTCGCCCTGGAGGATCGCGGGCGTCGGGCGGGATCGCTCCGAGCGACGGGTCGGTGCCGGAAGCGCATCGCCTGCGGCGTCCGGTGCTGTCAAGAGCCCCTCCGGGATCGGTGTCTCCGGCGGTGGAGGCGGGATGACGGCGTCGGCCGGCGGGATCACCGCGTCGGCGGGAGCGATGTCCGGCCCCGAAGCATCCGGCGGCGCCGCCCCCTCGGGCACCGCGGACTCGTCGGAACTCGTCCCGCTCGCGTCGCTCATGTCAGCCTCCGACGGCTCCGATGTCAGTCACACCCACGTCGGTGCGGTGGAAGTTCTGGAACGACCGGGACGCCGTCGGACCCCGCTGACCCTGGTAGCGGTTGCCGTAGGGACCGGAGCCGTACGGGTTCTCCGCCGGTGAGGTGAGCCGGAAGAAGCAGAGCTGGCCGATCTTCATGCCGGGCCACAGCTTGATCGGCAGCGTCGCCACGTTCGCGAGCTCCAGCGTCACATGCCCGGAGAAGCCCGGGTCGATGAAGCCGGCGGTCGAGTGGGTGATGAGCCCGAGGCGCCCGAGCGACGACTTCCCCTCCAGCCGCGCGGCGATGTCGTCCGGCAGGGTGACCTGCTCGAACGTGGCCCCCAGCGCGAACTCGCCGGGGTGGAGGATGAAGGGCTCGTCCGGATCGACCTCGATCAGCCGCGTCAGCTCGGGCTGGTCGACCGAGGGGTCGATGAACGGGTACTTGTGATTGTCGAAGAGGCGGAAGTAGCGGTCCAGTCGCACGTCGATGCTCGACGGCTGGATCATCTCCGGCGCATGCGGTTCCAGGCCGACGCGGCCGGAGGCGAGTTCTGCTCTGATGTCGCGATCGCTGAGAAGCACGGCACAAGCCTAGTCATGAGCGACCCGCGCTTTGGCCATCCGGCCCGCGACAGGTAGGCTTGCTCCACCTGCTCTCGGGCGGGTGCGGGGCTGTAGTTCAATGGTAGAACTTCTGCTTCCCAAGCAGACAGCGCGGGTTCGATTCCCGTCAGCCCCTCCATATGTGACTTCCACAGCTGATCCGGACATTCCGGAGATACTCCAGACCGGAGCTCGCCTCTTGTGCTCCCGCGGTTGCCCGCTTGTTGCGTCGATCCTCCCTGATGACGCTGATGATGCTGACGGTCGTCGTGATGAGCAGCAGGGTCTGGAAGGTGGCCTGGAATGGGTCAGGGTTCTCGGAGGAGTGAGCTTGCGGCAGGGAGGCACCCAGGGTCCCGCGCCCGAGGCGAGGTAGGGGACATCGCCGAGCTACGAGCGATGCCGCGAAGAACGCCGCATCGTGTCGCAAGGTACGGGCCACTCCCGGACGGATGGTTCGTCGCCGAATCGCGACCCTGCCGTTCCGACCCCGACGTTCCGTGGCGGGGCTCCGGGTGTACCCGTTCTCAGGCAGACTGCCCGCCGGAGGCCGAGTTCATCCCGATGTCCGACGGCAGCTGCAATAAGAATGCGCCGTGGTGTTCAGCCGGCCCAGGGGTCACAGCAGTTCGGCCACCAGCTTCTGAATGCGCGCGCGGATGTCGTCGCGTATCGGGCGGACTGCGTCGATTCCCTGTCCGGCCGGGTCCTCGAGCTTCCAGTCCTCGTAGCGCTTGCCCGGGAAGAACGGGCAAGCGTCGCCGCATCCCATCGTGATGACGACGTCAGATGCCTGCACGGCTTCGGTTGTGAGCACCTTGGGCTGTTCGGCCGTGATGTCGATGCCGAGCTCGCCCATCGCCTCCACGGCGATCGGGTTGATCTGGTCGGCTGGCATGGAGCCAGCGGAGCGCACTTCGATGCGGTCGCCGGCGATGTCACGGAGGAAACCGGCGGCCATCTGTGAGCGTCCGGCGTTGTGGACGCAGACGAAGAGGACCGAGGGCTTGGTGCTCGTGGTCGTGTCAGTCATTGGTGCTCCTGGTGAGAGGCGTGGTCAGTGGACGAGGTCGTCGACGAGTGCGCGAACGCGTTGGGCGATCTCGTCGCGGATGGCCTCGACGCCTTCGCGGGAGGCGAGGGCGGGATCGCCGACCGCCCAGTCGTCGTAGCGGACGCCGGGAATGATGGGGCAGACGTCGCCACACCCCATGGTGATGACGACGTCGGCCGCGCGGACGGCATCGTCGGTGAGCGGCTTCGGGAATCGCTCAGCAGCCCCGTCACCTTCGATCTCCGCTAGGAGCGAGCGGACGTGGGGGTGGACGACGTCGGCGGGAGCGGAACCGGCGGAGCGTGCGACGACCTTGCCGGGGGCGAGCTGGTTGACGAGCGCGGCGGCGAGCTGCGACCGTCCCGCATTGGCGACACAGACGAACAGCACTTGCGGGAGGGCCGAGCCGCGGTCTCGGGTCAAGTCCGCGAGCCGTTGCCGCGCGAAGCGCTCGGTGAGAGGGATGAGCGTCGAGGTAACGCGGGCGGTCCGCGCGAGCGCGGTGTAAGACTCTCGGACGGTCGTGAGGACGACATCTGGGTCGAGCTCGGGCACTTCTGCCGCGAGCTCCTCGGCGAGGCGGGTCACGCGCGCGTCGAAGTCCGGCCGTAGCGGGCTTTCTTCGTCGACGCGGCCGGGCGCGACCGAAGCCGGCGCGAAGGAGTCCAGCAGTGCGGTGACGGCACCACGTCGCGTCGGGTTGATCCGATACCAGACCCATGTGCCGCGTCGCTCAGATGTGAGCACCTCGACGTCCCTGAGCACCTTGAGGTGGTGGGAGACGGTGGGCTGGGAGACGTCGGCGAGCTCAGCGAGGTCGCACACGCACGATTCTCCTCGCGGGTCGGAGGCGATGGCCGACAGCATCCGTAGGCGCAGCGGATCCGACAGCGCCTTCAGCGTCACGGCGACTGTGGAGGCTGCTTCCAGCCCGATGGCGTGCGTCGCGACCGGACTGCACGTGTCGATGTCCGTCGTTGCAGTGACGTTCATGACTGCATCCTTTCAGCCGCGTACGGGTCCGTGTGGAACCAGCGGCGGGCTGCCCAGAGCGAGACATACACGAGCCCGACGAGAACCGGGACCTCGATCAACGGACCGACGACGCCTGCCAGGGCCTGTCCGGACGTCGCTCCGAACGTGCCGATGGCGACAGCGATGGCGAGCTCGAAGTTGTTGCCGGCCGCGGTGAACGCCAAGGTCGATGAGCGGGCGTAGCCGAGTCCAAGTGCTTTCCCGGTGAAGAGATCGATGAACCACATGACCGCGAAGTAGGCCAGCAGAGGAAGCGCGATCCGCGCGACGTCCCACGGGCGGCTGGTGACCTGTTCCCCCTGAAGAGCGAACAGCAGCACGATGGTGAAGAGCAGACCGTAGAGGGCCCAGGGACCGATCTTCGGCAGGAAACGACCTTCGTACCAGTCGCGTCCCTTCGCACGCTCTCCGATGAGGCGGGAAGCGAAGCCGGCGATGAGGGGGATGCCCAGGAAGATCAGGACGTTCAATGCGATCTGCCAGACCGATATCTCCAGGCCTTGCGAATCGAACCCGAGCCAGCCGGGGAGGACGGTCAGGTAGAACCATCCGAGCAGCGAGAATGCGACGACTTGGAAGACCGAGTTGATGGCGACCAGAACGGCTGCCGCCTCCCGGTCGCCGCAGGCGAGGTCATTCCAGATGACGACCATGGCGATGCAGCGCGCGAGCCCGACGATGATGAGCCCCGTGCGATACTCGGGCAGATCGGGGAGGAACGCCCAGGCGAGGACGAACATCAGCGCAGGACCGACGAGCCAGTTGAGCACCAGCGACGAGATGAGCAGTCTCTTGTCTCCGGTGACGGCAGCGATCCTGTCGTAGCGGACCTTCGCGAGGACTGGATACATCATCACCAGCAGGCCGAGCGCGATGGGAATGGAGATTCCACCGAGTTCGAGAGCGGCCAGGAGATCGGAGACGCCGGGGATGAAGCGGCCGACGAGGATTCCACCGACCATGGCCAGGCCGATCCACAGTGGCAACCACCGGTCGAGAGTCGACAGACGTCGAGTGGCTGGAGCAGTAGTGGGAACAGTTGCGGTGCTCATGCGAGGAGCGCCTCTGCGGCGGCGTCAGCCTCGATGGGTGCGGTTTCGTCAAGCGCGGCCAGGTAGTGCTGGGCATCCTGAGCCGCGGCGCATCCGGTGCCCGCCGCAGTGATCGCCTGACGGTAGGTATGATCCACCAGGTCGCCGGCGGCGAAGACTCCCGACACGTTCGTGTGGGTGGAGGGGTGGTCGACGAGGACATATCCATCGGCGTCGGTTTCGACGAGCCCGGTGACGATCTCGGAGCGCGGGTCGTGACCGATGGCGACGAACACTCCGGTGGCGGGCAGTTCCCGTTCCGCACCGGTGACGCTGTCGCGGAGTGCGACCGCCTCGACCTTCTCGGCGCCGATGAGGCCCGCGACTTCCGCGTTCCAGGCGACTTCGATCTTCGGGTGGTCGAGCACGCGCTGGGCCATGATCTTCGATGCGCGGAACTCGCCGCGGCGGTGCACGATAGTCACCTTCGATGCGAAGCGGGTGAGGAACAGCGCCTCCTCCATTGCGGAATCCCCGCCGCCGACGACGACGATCTCCTGGTCACGGAAGAAGAAGCCGTCACACGTGGCACACCAGGACACGCCGCGGCCAGTGAGGCGCTCCTCGTCTGGCAGTCCCAGCTTGCGATAGGCGGAGCCCATCGTGAGAATGACGGCGCGAGCATGGATAGTGTTCCCCGTGCCGGTCTCGATGGTCTTGGTGCGCCCGTCGAGGTCGACCCGGATCGCGTCGTCCAGGAGGATGCGGGCACCGAAACGCTCCGCCTGCGCGCGCATCGACTCCATCAGTTCGGGCCCCTGTACGCCGTCAACGAACCCAGGGAAGTTCTCGACCTCGGTCGTCGTCATCAGCGCGCCACCCGCCGTCACGGATCCGGCAAGCACCACGGGCGCGAGGCCAGCTCGCGCAGCATAGATGGCTGCGGTGTATCCCGAAGGGCCGGACCCGATGACCGCAAGCTCGACCTCTTGTATCGACATGTGTCTATATTGACACTCATCAATGCCTGAGGCAACCGCTACGATCCGCGTCGGTCTGACACGGAAGGGCGGGGCTCCACTCATAAGCCCCGCCCTTCCGTCAGCGGAGATCAGCTGACGGTGACGGGCCGTGCGCCGATCTGGATGGTTGAAGGAGCCGCACAGCAGCTGCCCGCGTTGTCATCGAAGTCGCCGGACCCCCCGCACACCCCGGTGTCGGGGAGGACGAGTTCGCTGCGCCCGGCGGCCTCGTGATCTCCCACGAGGTGCGCGGCAACACTTCGCACCTGCTCGAAGCCGGTCAACGCGAGGAAGGTCGGCGCCCGACCGTAGGACTTCGCGCCGACGATGAAGAACCCCTGCTCCGGCTGCGCGAGCTCTCGCGCCCCCGTGGCACCCACAGATCCGCAGGAGTGGATGTTCGGGTCAATCTCGGACGCGATGCCCACGACCGCCTCGAGCGCGGGATCAAGATCGATACGGAGCTCTCGCAGCATCTCCGTGTCCGGCCGAAAGCCCGTGAGTGCGAATACACGCCCGACACCCGCGACCTCGCGCCCGTCTTCGGCGACCACGGTCAGGCCGTCAGCGGCTTGCCGGAACTCGGCGACACGGAATCCGGTCACCAGCTCCACGACACCCTCGTCGACCATCTTGCGCGCACGAGAGCCGAGCGCGGCCCGTTCGGGAAGTTCATCTCTGGCGCCACGCCCAAAGACGTTCGTTGCCTCCCCCCTACGGAGAATCCAGGTGACGCGGGTGCCAGGGGCCCGGCGTGCCAGCTCGCTCAATCTCAGGACAGCGTGCGCGGCGGAGTGCCCCGCTCCCACGACGACGACGTGCGACCCCGCGAGTTCTGACACATCGGCCGGGATGCGGTACGAGATCAGATCGGATGCTGCGGCCTCCCCGAGGGCGGGATATCCATCCGCGCCCGCCGGATTCGGAAGCGCCCAGGTGCCGCTCGCGTCGATGACCGCGCGAGCGAGAACTCGCGACTCTTGGCCGTCCGCGCTGACCGTATGCACGACGAAGGGCTGGCCCTTGCGTCCGCCGTCGACGACCTTGTCACGACCTTGACGAGCGACTCCAGTAACGGTGGTCGCGTAGTGAACCCGCTCGCCCAAGGCATCCGCGAGAGGCGCCAGGTAGCTGTCCACCCATTCGGCGCCGGTCGGGCACCCCGAGTCGGGTGCGGTCCATCCGGTCGGCTCAAGAAGACGTCGTGCCGCCGCGTCAGTGAGCTCTGGCCATGCCGAGAAGAGGCGCACATGCCCCCATTCAGCGACCGCAGCAGCAGGCCCCTGCCCGCGCTCGACGACAATCACGTTCTCGTCGCGTTCGACAAGACGCGCCGCTGCGGCGAGACCCTGCGGACCCGCTCCGATGACGACGACAGGAAGCTCGGACATCATGTCTCCTCAAATTGACAAACTTCAATACGAAGACTGTCGCCCACCTATCGAAGATTGTCAATACGTGTCACACTAGACCCGTGAGCTTGCCGACGACAATCGAAGCGACCAGCTGTTGCGTTCCGCCTATAGCGCCGTCGATGACCGTCGCGGACGCCGAGCGTGTCGCCCGGGTCTTCAAAGCGCTGGGCGACCCCACGCGCGTCCGACTGTTGTCGCTCATCGCCGCCGGAGCCGGCGGGGAAGCGTGCATCTGCGACCTGACCGAACCCGTGGGACTCTCACAGGGCACGGTGTCGCATCACATGAAACTACTGGTGGAAGCGGGCCTGGTCACACGTGAGCAGCGCGGCAAGTGGGCCTACTTCGCTCTGGACGCGGGGGCGATGGATGCTGCCGCCAGTGCGCTCCGCGCGGTGTGACCAGCGCACCGAGCCGGCTGGGGCTGGCTCTTCGTGATGCCCGCCCGTGTGGACACGTGCCCGACCGGCATCCATCGAAAGAGGGAGACTTCCCTCCATCGTCTTGACGATGTCGCCGCACGACGCTCCTGGTGGAGTGACGGGTATGGCAGATTCTCGCGCTCTTCGGCGCTTTCCCGAGTGGATGACCTCCCGTGGCGGAGCGTGGATCACGCTCGGCGTGGTCCTCCTGATCATGACGGCTCTCTTCGGCCTGTTCGGGTCGGCGAAGGCACCCGCCGGCAACGAGCAGGCCCCCGAGGGGTCGGAGTCAGCACGCACGAGCGCCCTGCTGGCCGAGTTCCCGAACGCGGATCGGCAGTCCGTGATCCTGGTCGCGTCGCGCGACGACGGTGCGACGCTCTCGGCACCTGACGTCGCCGCGCTCGAAGGCCTCCTCCCGGTGCTCGGCTCGCACGCGGACGCGGATCCGACCGGGCCTCTCGTGAGCGAGGACGAGAGGGCCGCGGTTCTCGTGACGCCGATCGCGGTCGGCCAGACGAGCACCGACACCGCCGCGGTGATCGCGGCGCTCCGCGCCGACATCGACGAGCACGCACCGGACGGGATGACCCTGCTCGTGACCGGCGGTCCGGCCTTCGGCGCCGATATCGCCGCCTCCTTCGAAGGCGCCGACTTCACCCTGCTCCTCGTGACCGTGCTGATCGTCGCCGTGCTCCTCATCGTCACGTACCGATCGCCGGTGCTGTGGCTGCTGCCGCTCGCCGCCGTCGGCCTTGCCGATGGGCTCGCCGGACGCCTGACCGCGGCTGCCGGTTCCGCGTGGGACCTGCAGTTCGATGCCGGGATCATCAGCGTCCTCGTCTTCGGCGCCGGGACCAACTACGCCCTGCTCCTGATCTCGAGATATCGGGAGGAGCTCACCACCACGACGAACCACCGCCGCGCGCTCAGCACGGCCTGGCGCCGGACCGCTCCGGCGATCCTCGCCTCGAACCTCACGGTCGTCCTCGCCCTCCTGACACTCGCCCTGGCGGTGATCCCCGGCACGCACGGACTCGGCGTCTCGTCCGCCATCGGGCTGTTGGTCGCCCTGGCGTCCGTCCTCTTCCTGCTGCCTCCGCTGCTGGCGGTGTGCGGACGGAAGGTGTTCTGGCCGTTCGTCCCTCGTCCCGGAGCTGCCGCACGACGCGACGGGGTGTGGCGGACGATCGCGACGCGCGTCGTGAGCCGGCCGGTCGTGAGCCTCCTCGGGGGTGCGGCCCTGCTGGCCGTGATGACGGTCGGCCTCGTCGGGACGACCGTCGGACTCGACCAGGTCGACAAGTTCCGGGTCCCGTCCGAGTCCGCGACGGGTCTCGAGGTGCTCTCGAACCACTTCCCGGCAGGAGAGGCGCAGCCGATCCTCATCGTCACGGACAGCGGCGAAGCCGAAGCCGTCCTCACCGCGGCGCGCGACGTGGAGGGCATCGTCCGCGCCGCTCCTGTCGGGACGACGGACGATGAGAAGCTCACGAAGATCCTGGTGACCAGCGAGTATGCGCCCAGCACCGACGAGAGCCTGGCTCAGATCACGGATCTCCGGGACGCCGTGCACGATGTGCCCCGGGCGGGGGCTGTCGTCGGCGGCGCGGTGGCGACGGATCTCGACGCCCGTGCCGGGAACCTCGCGGACCTCGGCGTCGTGGTGCCGCTGGTGCTGGCCGTGAGCTTCCTGGTGCTGGCGTTCCTGCTGCGGTCGCTGGTCGCGCCGCTGCTGCTGCTCGCCGTCAATGTGGCGAGCGCCGTGGCCGCCATCGGCGCCGGAGCCTGGCTCAGTCGCGTGCTGTTCGGGCAGCACGCGCTCGATCTCCCGGTACCGCTGCTGGCCTTCCTGTTCCTGGTCGCCCTCGGCATCGACTACACCATCTTCCTCGTCCACCGCGCCCGGAGCGAAGCGGCGCTGCGGGGTACCCGGGACGGCATGGTGGAAGCGGTCGCCCACACCGGCGGCGTCATCACGAGCGCCGGGATCGTCCTCGCCGCCGTGTTCGCGGCGCTCGGCGTCCTGCCGCTGGTCACCCTCGGGCAGCTCGGCCTGATCGTCGGGGTCGGCGTGATCGTCGACACGCTGGTGGTCAGGACGGTGATCGTCCCTGCGCTGTTCGCTCTCGTCGGCGACCGCATCTGGTGGCCGGGGCGACCGGCCTCCCGAAGCGTCGCTGACGCCGGCTGATTCGGCGGGGCTGCTGTGCGTCGCTCACGCCGCCGGACGGTACCGCTGCGCGACGGCGCCGGAGCGGAACTCCCGCCGCTCCACGAGCTCGAGCCGAAGACGCTCGCGCACGCCGTCGAGCAGCCGAGGACCATGCCCCGCGACGACCGGGTGGACCACGAACAGGTACTCGTCGATCAACCCGAGGTCGGCGAGCGCCGCGGGCAGAGCCACTCCGCCGACCGACAAGCCCTCCCCCGGCTGATCCATCAACCCCCGCACCGCCTCGGCGAGGTCGCCGCGCACGAGGTCCGCGTTCCAGTCGACGGCATCGAGCGTCGCCGACACCACATGCTTCGGCAGGCGATCGATGGTCTCGGCGAAGGGCGTCTCCCATTCCTCCATCCAGCCCGGCCAGACCCCGGATTCCGGACGCCGCCACGCGGCCCGCATCATGTCGTACGTCACCCGGCCGTAGAGCAGAGCGTCGGCGCGCTGCAGCTCCGCGGTCCAGAAGCGCATCGACTCCTCGTCGGGCGGGAGTCCCGCTTCGTGATGGCAGCAGCCGTCGAGCGTCACGTTGATCGCGTACCGCAGCGGCCTCATCGGAGCTCTCCGACCGGGACCGGCACCGTCAGCACGTTGCCGGGTGGCGCCAGCGGGCACGCCCACGCCGGGTCGTAGGCGCAGGACGGGTTGTACGCGAAGTTGAAGTCGAGCACGAGCGTGCCGCGGCGCGGGTCGGCCCCGAGGTCGGCACCCTTGATCGTGTCGATGAGGTACCGCCCGCCGCCGTACGTCCCCCCGCTCTGCCCGGCGGAGGAATCGCGCACTGGCACGAACAGGCCGCCGCCGTAGGAGGCGAGCCGCCACACGTCGAGAGACCCGACGTCAGGGATCTCCACGACGCCGACGCGCTCGAACGGCACGATGCCGTCCGTCCCCGTGGCGAACTCGAACGTGGCCGGCTCCGTGTCGAGGATCGGGAGCTCGAACCGCCAGGCGGGGTCGTACGAGGCGATCGGCAGCCCCTCGAACAGCGCCCTGTCCTGCGGGAGGAGGGGCGTCGCCGGGTGCCGCAGCAGCAGCTCGTCGCGCTCGATCCGCCACAGCTCGTGCGCCTCCTCCGGGGAGTCGGCCCGTCGCACCGCTTCGTACAGGGCGAACACCCGCCGCCGCCAGTCGACGACCTCGACGGCCGTCTGCGCATTCGTCATGCGCCCACGGTACGCCGGACGACGGACGCTCGGAACGGCCTCAGTCCCGGTCGATCATGTCCGCGTAGCCGTCCTCGTAGGTCGGGTAGTCCAGCCTGCCGAGGACCGCATGCACCAGCGAGCCGTCGTAGACGAAGCCGCTCACCGCACCGCCGTCGTCCGGGGGCACGGGCACGCCGAGGCGGTCGGCGAGGAAGGTCACGACGTCTCCCAGGGGGGCGGGCGCCTGGTCGACGGCGTGCACGAGCGCCGGGGGCTCCGGCATCCGCAGCAGCAGGTCGAGAATGCGTACGAGATCGGTCTCGTGGATCCGGTTCGTGCGGCGGCGGTGCGTGACGGGTGCCCCCTCCCTGACCTTCCGGAGGAGGAACTCGCGCCCGGGACCGTAGATGCCCGCGGGGCGCACGACCACCGCGTTGAAGAGCTCGACGGCCGCCTTCTCGCCGTCCCGCAGACCGCGGCCCCGGTCGGTGGTGGGTGCCGGCTCGACCCGCTCGGTCACGGGCTCGGAGCTCCCGGCGCCGTCGAACACCCCGGTGGACGAGACGAAGACCGTCCGCGTCGGCCGGGCCGGCAACGCCGCCGCGAGATGCGCGAGCGCCGTGCGATACGACGACACGTCCGGACCGGGCGGCAGGGTCATCACAACCGCGTCGACCTCGGGCAGCGGCGTGGTGAGCGGAACGGTCAGATCGGCCGCGAGCGCCGTCACCCCGTCCGGCACGGGTCCGTCACTGCGGCGGAGGGCCAGGACCTCACCACCGTCCGCGAGGAGCAGCGGAGCGAGCCGGGTGCCGAGTTTCCCGAAGCCGACCAGGAGGGTGCGGCGCGGCGGAGGCGGAGTGGTCATCCCTCCCACCCTCGCACATCGTCGCCGAGCGACGGACGTAGGCTTGAGCGGTGACGGAATCGCAGGGACGGGTGTGGACGGGAGTCCTCCGCGTCGGTCCGCACCGCGGGGATCACCGGGTCGCCCTGCGCGCCGCGGTCAGTGTCGCCGTCCCGCTCCTCGTGCTGTGGGCCGTCGGCCGGCTCGACCTCAGCATCTATGCGAGCTTCGGCGCCTTCGCCGCACTCTACGGCCGGCACGACGTCTTCCGCGACCGGATCCGCATGCAGGCCAGCGCCGGCGGCGTGCTGCTCGGCGCGATGCTGATCGGCACGGCCCTATCGGTCCTCGCCGCCCCCGCCGTGCTGAGCATCGTCGTCGTCGCACTCGTCGCGTCGGCCGTGACGCTGCTGGCCTACGTCCTCCAGTGGCACCCGCCCGGTCCGCTGTTCACGGTCTTCGCGACCGGGGCGTGCGCGACCATCCCCGCCACCGGCGCCTCCTTCGGCGCGGTCCTGCTGGTCGGCGGGGCGAGCGTGCTCTTCGGCCTCGCGCTCACCGCCCTGGTCGCCGTCGTCACCCGGACCACGGCGGAGGCGGCACCGAAGGCACGCCCGGCCGTCGGGCCGGTCGCCGCCGAGATGGCCGCCTCGGTCGCCGCCGCGATCGTCGGAGCGGGTGTGGTCGGCCTGCTCCTCGGCGGCACCCACTGGTACTGGGCGGCGGTCGGCGCGGTCGCGGCGGTCAGCGGCGCACAGCTCAACGCCCGCGTGATCCGCGGCATCCAGCGCCTCGTCGGCACGCTGCTCGGCGTGCTGGTCGCCGCCGGGATCCTCGCCCTCGACATGCCGCCGCTCGCCGTGATCGCCGTCGTGGTGGTCCTGCAGGGGACGGCCGAACTGTTCATCGGCCGCAACTACGGCATCGCGATGGTGTTCGTCACCCCGCTCGCGCTCCTGATGGTGCACCTGGCCGCGCCGACTCCTGTCGCCGACCTGCTGACCGACCGTGTGCTGGAGACGATCATCGGCGTCGTGGTCGGAACGGTGGTGGCCGTCACGTCCGCCGCGCTGCGCCGACGGAGCCGACGCCGCTGACGAGACGACGAAGCGCCGCACCCCGGGAGGGATGCGGCGCTCCGAGGCGAGGCTTCTACTCGGCGTCCGCGGCGATCTTCCGCGCATCGTCGGCGTTGAGCACCCGGAACAGCAGGGCGGCGATGATGGCACCGACCGCGGGGGCCACGATGTACAGCCAGAGCGAGCCCCACGCGAAGTGCCCGCTGACCGAGAGGCCGAGGGCCACCGCCGGGTTGAATCCGCCGCCCGAGATGGAGCCGACCGTCGCCGCACCGACGAAGACGGTCGCACCGATCGCGAGCCCGTAGAACGAGTTGCCCGCAGTGTCCTTCGAGGTGGCGGAGTTCAGCACGACCCAGACGAGGATCAGCGTGAACAACGCCTCGACGAGGAACGCCGGGCCGACCTCGATGACCATCGCCTTCTCCCCTGCCGGCCAGACGGCGAGGGCCACGAGAGCCGCGAGCGCCCCACCGGCGAACTGCGCGACGAGGTAGGAGACGAAGTCGGCGACGCTGAGCCCACCGCGCAGGAACACGCCCAGCGAGACCGCCGGGTTGAGGTGGGCGCCGGAGATGTGGCCCGTGGAGTACACGAGTACCATCAGCGTGAAGCCGATCGCGAGCGGGGTGAGCGGGCTTCCGCTGTTCACCGCGGCGATGATGGCGAGGACGAAGAGGAACGTGGCGACCGCTTCTGCGAGCGCCTTTCGAGGTGTACCGGTCATGATGGTGTCCTTCTGTGGGATCGCAGGCGGCCCCCCGTCTCCCCGGAACGGCCCGGGCGACGACCCGCCTTGCGGCACCGAGGATAGCGCGCGGTCGGCTCTCGCTGGCTCATTGGCGGCGGAACTGTCAAGCCCGTCGCCCGCCGGAGTCCCGGCCCCTACCGTGCAAGGATGACCGTCCAGACCGAGCCGCGCGCCGAGAACCCAACCCGGCTGCGCCGCGCCATCACCGGCCCCCTGTTGTTCGCGTTCATCCTCGGCGACGTGCTGGGGGCGGGGATCTACGCGCTGATGGGTGTGCTCTCGGAGGACGTGGGCGGCCTGCTCTGGGCACCGCTCGTCCTCGCGCTCCTCCTCGCCATGCTCACCGCAGGGTCGTATGCCGAGCTAGTCACCAAGTACCCCCGCGCGGGCGGCGCCGCGGTGTTCGCCGAGCGGGCGTTCCGCAGCCCGCTGGTCTCCTTCCTCGTCGGCTTCAGCATGCTCGCGGCCGGCGTGACGAGCGCGGCCGGTCTCGCCATCGCCTTCGCCGGCGACTACCTCAGCACCTTCATCGACCTGCCGACGATCCCGGTCGCGATCGTCTTCCTCGCGATCGTCGGCCTGCTCAACGCCCGCGGCATCCGCGAATCGATGGGCGCGAACCTCGTGATGACGGCGATCGAACTCAGCGGCCTCGTGATCGTGATCGTCGTCGTCGCGGTGTTCGTCGGCGGCGGAGGCGGCGATCTGTCCCGGGCGACGCAGGTGCCCGAGGGGGCGAACGTCGCCCTCGCGGTGCTCTCCGGCGCAGTGATCGCGTACTACTCGTTCGTCGGCTTCGAGACCTCGGCCAACATGATCGAAGAGGTCAAGAACCCCCGGCGGACCTACCCGCGCGCGTTGTTCGGCGCGCTCCTCACCGCCGGCGTCGTGTACGTGCTCGTCGGCATCGCCAGCGCCGTCGCGCTGCCGGCCTCCGAGCTGCAGGAGTCCAGCGGCCCGCTGCTCGCGGTCGTCGAGGCCACCGGGGTCAGCGTCCCGTCCTGGATGTTCAGCCTCATCGCGCTCATCGCCGTCGCCAACGGCGCCCTGCTGACGATGATCATGGTCAGCCGCCTCACCTACGGAATGGCCGAGCAGAACCTCCTGCCGTCGGTGCTCGGACGCGTGCTGCCGAAGCGGAAGACCCCGTGGGTGGCGATCCTCACCACGACGCTCGTGGCCATGGGCCTCACGCTGGTCGGAGACCTCGCGACGCTCGCCGAGACCGTCGTGCTGCTGCTGCTCGTCGTGTTCCTCAGCGTGAACATCTCGGTGCTGGTCCTGCGCCGCGACAAGGTCGAGCACGACCACTTCCGCGTGTGGACGTTCGTCCCGGTGCTCGGCATCGCGTCGTGCATCCTGCTGCTCACCCAGCAGCGCCCGCAGGTGTGGCTCTTCGGCGCCATCCTGCTCGCCGTCGGCGGCGTGCTCTACGCTGTCGCCCGGTGGACCCGCAACCGCTCGAAGACCGCCGACACGAAGGAGAGCCATGAGCACGCCTGACGACACCGCCGACGAGACGTTCGAGGAGAACCGTCACGACCAGCTGACCTCGGCCCCCGACGCCACGGAGGCCGACGCCGCGCCGCGCGTGGACGTCTCGGAGCACGACGGCAACACCCGTATCGACATCCGGGACGATGCCGAGGTGCGTCCGGGCCCCGGTCCTGGCATGCCCGAGGCCGACGGCGACGACTGAGTCCGTACACGCACGAGCGCCCGCTCTCCTCCCCGGAAGCGGGCGCTCGCACGTGCGGGGTCAGAACAGTGTGTAGCCGCCGTCGACCACCAGGACGGTGCCGGACATGAAGCTCGCGGCATCCGACGCGAGGAAGACCACCGACGGGCTGACCTCGCTCGGCGTGGCGTAGCGCTGCTGCGCGGAGTCCTCGATCCAGAACCGTCGGAAGCGCGGCTCGTCCACCGGCGACATGTCGGTCTTGATGTAGCCGGGCGCCACGGCGTTCACGCGCACCCCCGCCGGCGCCCACTCGGCCGCCAGCGACTTGGTGAGGTGGTGCACCGCGGCCTTGGAGGCGTTGTAGGCGGGCTGCATCTGCGGGCGGTTGACGATCTGGGCCGAGATGGAGCCGACGTTCACGATCGACCCGGAGCCGCGCGCCACCATGTGCGCACCGACCGTCTGCGACAGTCGCCACAAGGCGGTGAGGTTCGTGTCGATGACGTGCGCCCACTCGTCGTCCGTCACCTCGAGCGCCGGGCGGTGGATGCAGGCGCCCGCGTTGTTGATGAGGATGTCGAGACGCCCGCCCACAGCCTCGATCGCCTCCGCCGCGATGCGGTCAACGGAGGAGCGCTCGGTGAGGTCGCCGAGCACGACCCAGGCCCGCCGGCCGACGGCCTCGATCTCGGCCGCGGTCTCCTTCGCTGCGGCCTCGTCCCGGCCGTGGACGACCACGTCGGCGCCGGCCTCGGTGAGGGCACGGGCGAACTCGCGCCCGAGGCCGCGGGTGGCGCCGGTGACCAGCGCCGTCTTGCCGGTGAGGGCGAATGCATCCATGACGCTCATGCGTCGTCTCCTTCGTTCAGGGTGATGATGGCGTCGGCCCGATGCCGGGTCGCGCGGATGAGGACGGCGTTGGGGCCGTCGACGTCGGTCGCCCAGGCGACGGCGTCGGTGTGCGACCTCCCGTACGCCTCGTGGCGGGCGACGAGACGACGCAGCCGCAGGTCCTCGGGCACGTCGAGGTACCAGGTCTCGTCGAGCAGGGGGCGCACGTGCTCCCACCCGTCGGCGTCGTGCAGCAGGTAGTTGCCCTCCACCACGATCACGCGATCCCGGGCGGAGAGCGGCAGCATCTCGGCGACCGCGGCGTCGATGTCGCGGTCGAACCGCGGGGCGCGCACGTCCTCCCCCGCGCGGAGGCGGCCGAGGAGGGCCGCGAAACCGGCGACGTCGAACGTCTCCGGTGCCCCTTTGCGGTCGCGGAGTCCGCGGCGATCGAGGTCGTCGTTGGCGAGGTGGAACCCGTCCATCGGGAGGACCGGCATCCCGAGCCGCTCGGCGAGGGTGGACTTGCCGGCCCCGGGCGGCCCGACGACGCCGAGCAGGAACGGCCGCCCGTCGCGGGACAGTTCCCGCACCCGGGTCAGGGCATCGGCGGCGGTGAGTGCGTGCATCAGCGGTCCTCGGCGGTGGTCGGGCACGGATCGGGGGAGCGGGCGGGTGCCCGCTCCCCCGGCCGGTGTCACTGGTCGAGCAGTCCGGCTTCCTTGTACAGGTCGATGTACTCCTGGACGCCGTCCTTCGTGATGAGCGGGTTGCCGATGTCGACGTTCACCTCGTCCTCCGCGCCCGTCAGGAGATCGTGCACGGCCTTGAGGTTGAGCTCCGCCAGCTCGCGGGCGTTCTGCAGGGAGGTGGCGGTCATGGTGCCGGCCTCGATCAGCAGGACGGCCTCGGGGGTGCCGTCGACGCCGTAGGCGAGGATGCCGTCGAAGCCGCCCTTGCCCTTCACCGCCTCCAGCGCACCGGAGGCCATGTTGTCGTTCATCGAGATGATCGCGTCGATGTCGGAGTTGGCCAGCGACCAGTCCTCCATCAGGGTCATCGCCTCGTCCTTGTTCCAGTTCGCGATGTCCTCGGCGACGATGGTCACGTCGGGACGCTCGGCGAAGAACTCCTTCTCCCAGGCGTCGCGGCGAGCCGTGCTGTGGAAGTTGCCGGCCGGGCCGTTCAGCACCACGACGTTGGCCCCGTCCGGGATCTGCTCCACCGCGAGCTCGGCGACGACCGCGCCCTGCTTGTAGGGGTCGGCGTCGACCGAGTCGCCACCGGTCAGGCCCTCCACGCGCGGGTTGGTCGTGATGGTCACGATGCCCGCGTCGATGGCCTGCTGGATGTACGGCAGCTGTGCGTCGGCGTTGTTGGCCTGGACGATGATCGCGTCGAACTTGTTCGCGATCGCGTTCTCGATCATCTTGTTCTCGATCTCGTCGTCGGCCTGGCCGTCGAAGACCTCGAGGGTGATGTCGTCGTACTCGCCGGCGGCCGTCTTCATCTCGTTCGCGAGCCAGGCGGCGAACGAGTCGGCCTGCGCACGGGCGATGTACGCGACGCGGTACTCGTCCTTGTCCTCGGAGCCACCGCCTCCGCCGTTCCCGGTCGGGTTCCCGGTGGTGACGGCGCAGCCGGCGAGGCTGATCGCCGCGGCGGCAGCGGCGCCGAACGCGATGATCCTGCGGGTAAGACTCTTCATTGTCTTCTCCTGTTTCTCTGGGTGGGGTGAAGCGGTCGGGTGGGCGCGGTCAGGACGACGTCCTGCCGCCTCCCGGGTCGGATGCGGATGCGGATGCTCCGACAGGGAAGGGATCGCCCTTCGCGTCGGACTTGAGGATCGTGGTCTTGGCCTTGCCGCGCTTGCTGAACACGTCGTAGGCGACGGCGACGACGATGATCGCGCCCATCACGATCTGCTGGATGTACGAGCCGATCCCGATGAGGTTCATGATGTTGCCGAGGATGCCGACGATGAGCGCACCGGCGAGGGTGCCCATCACGGTGCCGACGCCGCCGGAGAAGCTCGTGCCACCGATGATCGGGGCGGTGATGGCCTGCAGCTCGTAGCCGACGCCCGCGTTGGGGAGACCGGCGTTGACGCGGGACATGAAGATGACACCGGCGATGCCGACCAGGGCGCCGTTCACGAGGAACGCCTGGTACTTCACGCGCTCCACGGAGATTCCGGCGGCGCGTGCCGCCTCCTCGTTGCCGCCCACCGCGTAGACCGAGCGGCCGTACCTGGTCTGGTTCATGAGATACCAGATCACGATCGTCACGCCGATCAGCACGAGCACCGGGATCGGCAGCCAGCCGAGGTTGCCCTGGCCGATGAGGATGAAGTCGCCCAGCTGGAGGACGTTCTGCCCCTGGGTCAGCTCCAGCACCGCGCCGCGGGCCATCAGCATCATCCCGAGCGTCACGATGAACGCGGGGGTCTTCAACGTCGCGACGAGGAAGGCGTTCACCAGGTTGCACAGCATGCCGATGAGGATGCCGGCGAGGATCGCGAGCAGCAGGTTGCCCGTCGACTTGTAGACCAGCACCGACACGACACCCGCGAACGCCATGACGGCGCCGGCGGACAGGTCGATCATGCCGCCGATGATCAGCGTCATCGCCCCGAAGGCGAGGATCGTGATCACCGCGACCTGGCGCAGCACGTTGAAGATGTTGTCCGAACTCAGGAAGTTCGGGCTCAGGAAGCTCGCCGCGACGATCACCACCAGCAGGATGATGTAGATCGAGAAGCGGTTCACCTCGAGTCTCTTCAGTGTCTGGAGCATTGTCATGCCACCTCGATTTCATTCATGGCGTAGGTGAGGATGGTTTCCTGCGAGAACTGATCGGGCGTCAGCTCCGCGGTGAGGCGTCCGGCCGACATCACGTAGATGCGGTCGCACATGCCGATGAGCTCGGGGAGCTCGGACGAGATCATGAGGATGCCGCGTCCCTGGCGGGCGAGCTCGGTCATGATCTTGTAGATCTCGAACTTCGCGCCCACATCGATGCCGCGCGTCGGCTCGTCGAGGAGGAGCACCTTCGGATCGGCGATCAGCCAGCGGGCCAGGAGCACCTTCTGCTGGTTGCCGCCGCTGAGGTTCGCGATGCGCGTCTGCAGGCTCGGCGCCTTGACGTTCATCTTCCGGAAGTACTCGGTGACGAGCTCCTCCTCCTCCCGACGCCGGGCGAAGCCGCCGTGGATCACCTTGCGGAGGCTGGCGAGGGTGGCGTTCTTCATGATGCTCAGCTGCGGGACGATCCCCACCAGCCGGCGGTCCTCGGACAGCATCGCGACGCCCGCCTTGATCGCCTGGGTCGGGTTCTTGATCTTCACGGTCTGCGTGTCGACCTCGATCTCCCCGGCGTCCAGCTTGTCGAGGCCGAACACGGCGCGGATGACCTCGCTGCGCCCGGCGCCGATGAGCCCGGCGAGCCCGACGATCTCGCCGGCGCGGATGTGCAGGTCGATGTCCTCGAACATGTGCTCGGCGGACAGCCCGGTGGCCCGGAAGACCGTGTCGCCGATCTCGACGCGCTCCTTCGGGTAGGACTGGTGGTCGAGGTCACGGCCCACCATCTGCGCGATCACCTGGCTCGACGTGATCTCGGAGGCCGGCTGCGAGCTCACCACCGTGCCGTCCCGCAGCACGCTGATGTCGTCGGCCAGCTCGAAGACCTCGTCCATCTTGTGCGAGATGTAGATGATCGACTTGCCCTGGGCGCGCAGGTCGCGGATCTTCGCGAACAGCGACTCGACCTCCTTGTGCGCGATCGCCGAGGTCGGCTCGTCCATGATCAGCACGTCCGCGCTGTGGTACACGGCGCGGAGGATCTCGAGCGTCTGGATCTCCGACACGGTGAGGGTGCCGAGACGGCGGTTGATGGAGAAGTCGAGCCCCTCCTCGGCGAGGATGCGCCGGGCCTCGCTGCGGATGAACCGCCAGTCGACCTTGCCGAACTTCATCGGCAAGCGGCCCAGGAAGAAGCTCTCGGCGATGGTCATGCCGGGCACGTAGTTGAGCTCCTGCGAGATCATCGCGATGCCGCGGGCGCGGGCGTCGATGGGGTTCTTGATCCGCACCTCCTCGCCGCGCACCCGGATGGTCCCGGCGTCGGGCTGGTAGATGCCGTTGATGATCTTCATCAGCGTCGACTTGCCGGCGCCGTTCTCTCCGCACAGGGCGTGGACGGTGCCGGGACGCACGTCGAACGAGACGTCGTCCAGGGCCTTCACCCCGGGGAACGACTTCGAGACGCCCTCGACCGAGAGCAGGGCCTCGGTCATGACGCCGCCTTCACGGCGGGCTCGTCGACGCGCCGGACGCGGGGCAGGACGATGCGCTTGAGGGAGTCGATCGATCCCTCGCCCGACAGCGCCTCCTCCACCTGCTCGATGCCGTAGACGTGGGTCACGAGCGAGTCGAGCTCCACCTGACCGGATTCGAGGAGCGCGCGGGCGATGGGCCACGTGCCGGTGTACCGGAAGATGCCGGTGACGTTGAGCTCGCGCATGGCGACCTCGGGCACCGACAGCGGGAACTCGTCGGCGCTGCCCACGAGCACGACCGTGCCGCCGGCCCGGGTGGAGCGGATGCCGTTGACGATGGCGGGCGTCGCGCCGGAGGCGTCGATGAACACGTTCGCCTCCAGCTCCACCGTGGAGTCGGCGGCCGGATCGATCGTGCGCGCACCGTACGACGCGGCGAGCTCGCGGCGGGCCGGGTTGATGTCGGCGATCACGACGTCGACCGCACCGAATGCTTTCGCGACCTGCGCCGTGATGATGCCGATGGGACCGCCTCCGGCGATCAGCACGGTGTCGCCGACCTTGATGCCGCCCTTCTGCGCGGCCGCGATCCCGACCGACAGCGGCTCCATGAGGGCGGCGGCGTGATCGCTGATCGAGTCGGGGACGTCGTAGGCGAAGTCGTCCTGGATGAGCACGTAGTCGCAGAACGCGCCGTCCACGGGCGGGGTGGCGTAGAAGGCCATCTGCGGGCAGAGGTTGTAGTCGCCCGCCCGGCAGAAGTCGCAGCGGCGGCAGGGCCGCTGCGGCTCGATGGCGACGCGCCGACCGATCCGCGCCGGGTCGACGTCCGCACCCACCGCGACGATGCGTCCGCTCACCTCGTGGCCGAGGATGAGCGGGCTGTCGACGACGTACGGGCCGATGCGGCCGTGCTCGTAGTAGTGCACGTCGGAGCCGCAGACGCCGACGCTGGCGACCTCGATCAGCACCTCGTCGGCCGCGGGGACCGGGACGGGGCGCTCCTCGAGCGCCAGGTCCTTCACCCCCCGCAGCACGCTGGCGGTCATGGTGGTGGGGATCTCCGTCATGGGTGTCCTCTCTCTCCTGTGGAAGCGGGCATGCGTCCGCCTAGAACCGTCGGCCGTCGGCCTGGAGCTCGGCGAGCTCGAGGTAGCGGTCCGCGATGTCGGTGCGATCGGCGGCGGGAGCACGATCGTCTCGGCGCTCTCCGGATGGGTGGACCCCGAAGGCGATGCGTTCGTCCTGAGCGACGCGTACGAGACGGACTCCTCGTCCCCGGTGATGGTGGCCCCGATGGCCGACGGC
>NZ_RBLT01000149.1:0-623 GCF_003989315.1 Microbacterium sp. HSID17254 | reverse complement strand
CCGGGGTCCGGAGCGGGCGGGGCCTCCTGCTCGCGCGCCGCGGCCTCCCTGGCCGCACGGCGGGATCCGGGCGCCGGCGTGTCGTCTCCGGCGGTCGGGACCTGCGGGGACGGAGCGGGGAGGTTCTCGAACAGATCCCCCAACCGGGTGCTCTGCTCGTGCTCGGGCGCACGGCTCTCGCGTTCGGACATGTTCAGGCGGGCTCCTCGTCAACGGGGACCGGGGCACCGGCCGGGTTTCCGGTGCTCTTCTCCGTGTCGATCGCCTGCTGCAGCAGCACCACGGCGGCGACCTGATCCACAATGCTACGAGAGTTCTTCTGTGATCGCCCAGAACTCCGCAACGCCGCATGCGCGGAGACGGTGCTCAGACGCTCGTCGACGAGGCGTACCGGCACACCGCTCCGCGCCTGGAGAGCCGCCGCGAACTCGCGCGCATCCACCGTCGACGGCGTGTCGGCACCCTGCATGTTCACGGGCAGCCCGACGACGATCTCCAGCGGCTCGTACTCCGCAGCCAGCTCCGCGATGCGCGAGAGCGAGCGCTCGTCGCGGGGCACGGTCTCGACGGGGACGGCCAGCATGCCGTCCGGATCGGACCGGGCCACGCCCACGCGGGCCCGA
>NZ_RBLT01000148.1:0-893 GCF_003989315.1 Microbacterium sp. HSID17254 | reverse complement strand
ACCCGGGCCAAGAACGTCAACCATCAGATGAGACCCGACAATCGACCTGAGCCGATTCGTGGTACACGACGCGGACTATGACTGAGTCGGATCCGCAATGACAGCCATGTTACTGCCAGAACCAGCCCAGATCCAGCTCACACGTCGCGGGAGAGACGGGCGCGGAAGGCGACTCCGAGAACAGGAGCTTGTTCAGCCGCACAACCCCAGGTGCAACCGCAGTTCCGGGCGAGCATATCTCACGAGCGAGCACGGAACCTGAAGGAATTCGCACAGTCGATCCGATATCCGGCCTCTGAAGCGTTAGCGAGACATCGTCGACAGCCAGCACATAGCCGATCGATGCAGTAGGCCATCGAACATCTCCGAACTCAAAACGTTCAAGTGGATAAACCGGCGAAAGCGCGGTCCACGCAAATACCCACGTGCCGATTACGGAGATAAGCATCGCCCCCATCGCCGCAAAGTAGAAATGTAGCCGACGCCTCACCTTGGTGGGCCACCGACGCTCACCGATCAACTCAGGCGAACGGACCAGGAAGGCAATAAAGCCTATAGTTGATATGGCGAGCGCCATAAAAAGTCCCCTTGAGTCGCGGGCGCCGAAAAAGTAGAGCGCCAGAGCGACCTGAGATGCCTGCAATGCGATGATCCATCGAACCATCCGCCCACGACCTTTTGGGTCTTGATAGACATCCCGCTCACGCCATTCGTACTGGAAGACGCGAAGCGCGATCAAGGCCGGCAGGAAGAAGAACGTGTTCAGAAACAGCACCGGGGCGGTGCCGGTCCAGATGTTCAGCAGATTCGCAGTTACTAAGATTGGTGCAACGCTTTGGATATTCCCCGACGCAAGGAACCAGATCTTTACTGCGGCGATTACTGACGGGACG
>NZ_RBLT01000147.1:0-895 GCF_003989315.1 Microbacterium sp. HSID17254 | reverse complement strand
CCCAGGCCGCGCCCCAGATCAGATAGAAGATCCAGTACGGCGGGACCTGCCGGGCCTGCTCGCGCTCGATGATCGCGAGGGCGTCGGCCGGTGAGCGGGGCGGCTGGTCGTCGACGTCGGTGCTCGTGTGGTCCTGCACGGTGCCCCCTGGTGCCAACTGGTTTGTTCTATCGTTGACTTTGTAGCGCAAACTACACGGCGTTGTCCACGGTCGGGTGCGGATCGACAGGTCGGCGGGCCGCGTGACCTGCACTCCGGTGGGCCGACGCGGTCGTTGCGACACGCGCCGCTACCCTCGACGGGTGACCGCCACCGAGCCCACCCGGGCCCAGCCCCCGGCCACCGGTCCGGCCGACGCCCCGCGTCTCGGCCTCGTCCGCCAGCTGGGCCGCTTCGTCGCGATCGGCGTGCTCTCCGCGATCGTCGACTTCGGCGTCTACCACCTGCTCCTGGGCGCGGGCCTGTGGGTGCCGTTCGCGAAGGGCATCAGCTTCATCCTCGGCACGACGACGGCGTACCTGCGCAACAAGCGCTTCACCTTCAGCGGCGCGAACACCGGCGGCCGCGCGAGGTTCGCCGGCTTCGTGGCCCTCTACGGGACCACGTTGGCCGTCAACGTCGCGGTGAACTCGCTGGTCCTCCACGTCCTGCCGCCGATGGAGTGGGACACCACGCTGGCCTGGGTGGTCGCGCAGGGCACCGCCACCGCGATCAACTTCGTCATGCTGCGCTGGGTCATCTTCAAGAACTGACCCCGCATCCACACCCGCTGTGGGGCGTCCACACCCGTCGCAACGGGTGTGCGGACCGGACGGGGGGGTGTGGATCCGTCAGGGCCGGAGCGCGCGGCGGAGGGCGGTGGCCATGCCGGGGGGGGCGGGGTCGGTGATGCCCC
>NZ_RBLT01000146.1:0-897 GCF_003989315.1 Microbacterium sp. HSID17254 | reverse complement strand
GCACAGTGCCGCTCCACACGAACACCGACTCACCCGCAACACGCACCACAATCCGTCGGCAGACACAACGCCTGAAAACCGCCGCCGATGTGGGGATCTTGAGCGCCGTCCAACAAACCCACCACGTACTGCTGATGCGGAACAACAGCGTCGGAGCCGAGATGAGCACCCCGACCAGCGAGCCTGCGCGCACCATCACCAGCGCCGGCCACCAGCCCCTGGTCTGGAGCCCGGGGATGCTCTACGCGTACGACACCGGCCGCATCCGGGCAACGGCGACCAGCCCGCTCGCCACTCAGACGACGGTCGAGGGCGATGCGCTCATGGCCGGCGCGGCCGGGCTGGACGTCGAGGACTGCCTGTTCCGGATGCTGCGCCCGGGGGAGATCAAGGAGGGCATGGCCTTCGCTCCCCACTACGTCCTGCTCGGAACGAAGCGGCACCAGGTGCGGATGGCGGGCAACGCAGTGACCCCGCCGGTCGCCCGCGACCTGGTGGCCGCCGTGGTCGAGGCGATCCGCGGTACGCCGGTCGAGTCCCCCGTGCCCACCGCCGCCTGATCCGCGGCGCCTGGTGGTGTCCGACCGCCACCAGGCCCTCGCAGCCCGGTGGCTCCTGACGGCACGATCGCCAGGAGCCACCGGGCTCCGGTCTGGGCCGTCGCCACGCCCGATGCATCCTTCGATGCCAGACCGTGGAGAGTGAAGAGCAGAGAGGACGACCGGGGAGAGTGAGAGTCCGCCGTGCCGCTGACGACAGCACTCCGCGCCGGGGCCCTCGCCGCCTGGTGCCAGCAACGACTCACGGGCCTCGACCAGGTCGCCCGAGACGTGGCACGGGCAGCCGCGAAGGCGCCGCAGCCGACCCTCACGGGACCGACGCCAGGTGCGGACAGCC
>NZ_RBLT01000145.1:0-900 GCF_003989315.1 Microbacterium sp. HSID17254 | reverse complement strand
CCGCAGGTCCGTCGGCTCCCGGCGCGACGCGTACCGCCGCCGACGCTTCCACGACGGCACCCCGCCCGCGGCGCGGCAGCGACATCCGACCTCGCCCGCCGGCCCCCGGAGACACCAGCCGGATTCACGGCCAGCTCCGATCAGGCCCCCGATTCCCTCCGCACACGACGGAGCGGACGACGGGTCCGGAAACGAGAAATGCCCCGGGACTCGAAAGTCCGGGGCATAACCCATCACATTGAATGTCGGCGACGACCTACTCTCCCACACCCTGGCGAGTTCAGTACCATCGGCGCTGGAAGGCTTAGCTACCGGGTTCGGAATGGGACCGGGCGTTTCCCTACCGCAATGACCACCGACAACACTATCCAACTATCCCCCCCACCCCAAAAACCCAGGGCAGAAGGCCAAGCACACAGCCAACCCGACAACCCCGTCACCGGGATCACAGATGGTTGTGGACTCAGGGTCACACAGTGGATGCGAACAACTCGTTGTGGCAAGCCCTCGGCCTATTAGTACCGGTCAACTCCACCCCTCACAAGGCTTCCATCTCCGGCCTATCAACCCAGTCATCTCCTGGGAGCCTTACCCACTCGAAGGTGGTGGGAGACCTCATCTTGGAACAGGCTTCCCGCTTAGATGCCTTCAGCGGTTATCCCTCCCGAACATAGCCAACCAGCCGGGCTCCTGGCCGGACAACTGGCACACCAGAGGTTCGTCCGTCCCGGTCCGCTCGTACTAGGGACAGCCTTCCTCAAGTCTCCAACGAGCGCGGCGGATAGGGACCGAACTGTCGCGCGACGTTCTAAACCCAGCGCGCGTACCGCTTTAATGGGCGAACAGCCCAACCCTTGGGACCTACTCCAGCCCCAGGATGCGACGAGCCGACATCGAGGT
>NZ_RBLT01000144.1:0-917 GCF_003989315.1 Microbacterium sp. HSID17254 | reverse complement strand
TGTCGGGCCAGCACCATCAGCGCCCTGGCCTGCGACGGCGACAGCCCCCAGTCCGCCAGCCGCTCGGCGGAGGTGTGCCGCAGCCGCCGCGCCACGGACCAGAACGCGTCGACGAGATCACTCGGAATGTCGGGGTCCGGCACGGGAACAGACTAGCAAGCGACACTGTTGTCGCCTCATAGTGAGGTAACCACAGCAGTGTGAGGAGCTCTCCGTGGACCCCCGACCCCTGAACCGGCCCGGCCGGCCCGACACCCGCACCTCCTCCCCGGAGGAGAAGGACCAGGCCCGCGCGGTCTCGCTACGGCGCATCGGCGCCCTGTTCGCCCCGCACCGGGGCCCGCTCTCGGTCGTCGTCGTGACGATCGTCGCCTCGTCGATCGTCGGGATGGCCTCGCCGTTCCTGCTGCGCGAGGTCATCGACGTGGCGCTGCCGCGGCGCGACGTCACGCTGCTCGCCTGGCTCGCCGCCGGGATGGTCGCGGTCGCCGCGGTCACCGCCGCGCTCGGCGTCGGGGCGGCGGGGGGCGAGGCTCGCCCAGTAGATCCGCGACGACGACGCACGGGCCGAGCCCAGCCAGTACTGCATGAGCGTGTCCGGCAGCCGGTCCCGGCTGATCACGTTCTCCGGGCGGCCCGCGGAGTCGGTCCAGTCCCAGAACTTCTCCACGATCCAGGTGCACTGCGCGGCGGGGGAGTCGGCGAGGCCGTAGCCGATGGTCTGCGGACGGGTGGACTGCTCGGCGGAGTAGCCGGAGCCGTAGCGGGCGAACTCCTTGGAGAAGCGGATGTCGGCCTTCTCCTGCGCGGTGAGCCCGGCGGCGTCGACGGGCTTGGGGGCCACCGCCACTGGCAGGGGGATGCCGTTCAGGCTCTCCGGGGCGGCGGTCCCCGGCGCCGAGGGGCTCCGCGAGCCC
>NZ_RBLT01000143.1:0-920 GCF_003989315.1 Microbacterium sp. HSID17254 | reverse complement strand
GCCGTGCTCACCGCAGCCGAAGCAGACGCCACAGCCGACGGTCCCGACCGAGACGCGCTGGTCGCGGCCGCCGACCGCTACCGCGCCCTCGCGCAGGCCTACACCGCTCAAGCCGCTGGCATGGCCGAGGAGTACGAAGCCCGGCACCAGTGGTGGGCCGAGGTTGCCCCGCTGCGCGAGGCCGACCAGGCCGCGGCCGGGGAACTGGAACGACGCCAGCTCCCCGCCTGGCGCGACACCCCGACACCGGCGGCCGGGGAACAACTCACCTTGTCCACCGACGTCCCGGAACACGGCGGCAGCCCAGTCGCCGCGCCGCCGAGTGCCGAGCATGAGGACACGAACGCGGAGACGGCGTCGGCACCGGACCTCGGGCACCACAACGACTCCCCTACGGCCGAACCGGACATGCAGGAGCCGCGCGCGAGCGCGACACCCGAGGCCTCCCAGGAGGAACGCTCCGCGGCCAACGGTGCCCGCCACAGCGGCGAGCGCGACTCGGGCGCGGCACGCGAAGCAGTCGATGATCTCCGCCGCGTGACCCGCGAGTCGCAGCTGCGAGAGCTGCGCCAGCAGGCCCGTGTCCAGAACAACCAGCCCCACCAGGACCGCGACCTCGACGCCGGCTACGCCGAACGGGCCCACCGCGACCAGCTCGCCATCGAGAACGAACGCCATCAGAACCAGAGCGGCCAGCCCGAGCAGATCCACGAACAAGGCCACGCGCAGGACCATGCGCGCGGTACGGACTTCGACCCCTACGACACCGACTACGGCTATGACGATTAAGCCCGTCGGCGGCGCGGCCGGACGGGAAGCCAGGAGCATCCGCGCAAGTGCGCGGAGGCTCTCCCACGAGGAATGTCTCAGAACCCGCCGCCATCCGAGCAGTCAGCTCGGGCCATACCGCCCGGGGCAGT
>NZ_RBLT01000142.1:0-926 GCF_003989315.1 Microbacterium sp. HSID17254 | reverse complement strand
ACCTCAACCGTCATACCTCAATTCTGAACATGTTCAGCATTCTGCGCAAGGGGACGACGCGTCCCCCGCCACACGACCGCCCGCGGGAAGAGGGCGCGCGGCCGAGCCGGGGAGCCACCGGCAGGGACGCCGCCAAGCGGAGTGATCGTCACCGACGATCCAGTCGACGCTCTATATTGCACACATATAGCCGGATGTGTAGCGTTTTGAACATGGGCTATACCGCTTCCGCCGCCTCCGCCGGCCGCCGTATCGCACGCCACCTCACCGACCCCGCGCCCACCAGCATCGCTGTCGACCTGGACGGGAAGCTCGTTGCCACCGCCTACGGCCAGGACAGCGCCTGCGGCCCCATCGTCATCCACCGCGGGAACGGCCTCCACCCGCGGACCACCGCCGCCGAGTGGGCCGTCGTCGTCGACGCGCACCGCGCCGCCACCGAGATCGGCCGCCCTGAACTCGGCAGCGACCTCGCCACACAGTGGCTGCACGCCGACGTCCACGAGCTTCCCCGCCAGAGTGCCGCCCAGTGGGCCGCGATCAGCGACGCCACCGACCGCGAGGCCACCGTCGGGCAGATCTGGTGAGCGGGCCCCGCCACGTCGACGACGACGGCCTCAACGTCCCCTCCACGATCCCTTACCTGGGCGATTCGGTGGTGCTGCTGGCCGGGGCCCGTGATGCCGCGTTGCGGCTGATCGGCGATGACCAGGCCGAGGACGGCCACGCGGTCCTGACCGCGCTGTCGCGGCGGTGGGTCGCGCAGTACACCGAGGCGATGTCCACCGGGCAGCGCGGCGACGGCCGGATCGTCGCGGCTGGGATCCTGGCCGCGCACATCCTGCACGTACGCCTGGAGACCGACACCTCCGACGAGGGCGGTAGCCCCCTCGGGACGACTGGGGCGCTGGCTGCGCTCCAGGTTC
>NZ_RBLT01000141.1:0-928 GCF_003989315.1 Microbacterium sp. HSID17254 | reverse complement strand
TGCGCGGACGGCGGCAGCGTCGTCATCGCCGGCAACGGCGACTCCATCTACGGCCGGTTCATGACCGTCATCGGCCGCGCCGACCTGGGCGGCGACCCGGAACTGGTCTCCAACGCGGGCCGCTGGGCGCGCCGCGACGAGCTCGACGGCGCCATCGAGACCTGGACCCGCTCGTTGCCCCGCGTCGCGGTCCTCGCGGAGCTGGAGGAGGCGGGCGTCCCGGCCGGGCCGATCCACTCCGCCGCCGACATCGTCGCCGACGAGCAGTTCCGCGCCCGCGACATGGTCCAGTACTTCGACGTCGACACCGGCGGCGACGAGCCCGCCCGGGTCGGGTTCCCCGGCATCGTGCCGGTGCTCGACGGCCGTTCGGTCCCGGTCCGTTCGGTCGGGCCTGACCTGGGCGCCGACACCACGGACGTGCTCGGCGGGCTGCTCGGGTACACCGAGGACACGATCCGGGCCGCATCGGGGGAGGACGCATGAGACACCCTCTGTCAATCCTCGGGTCAGCTGGCCCTCCCGAGGGCTCTGTTCCGATTGGCGACGTGGACGCTCTCGTCGTAGAGCATCTGCTTGGTGAGGCAGTGCCAGAGGATCTCCAGCCAGCGATTGCCGAGTGTTCTCAACGCGTGGTGGTGGGGTTTACCTGCCGCCACCTTGGAGTCGTAGAACTCTCGGGCCCAACCGCTCTTGGTGAGGCTGCAGAAGGCCCATTGATGCACTGCGGCGCCGAGGAAGTGATTGTGAGCTCGGCGGCGGGTGACGGCGACCTCGCTTTTGTCCGACCGTCGCGCCACCTGGGCTTCCCCGGCCTACTACTGCCGCCCTGCAGGCGCGCCGCACTTCCCCATGTCTTCGCCGTCGTTGCTCGCGCGTCCAGCACGTGGACGTCGCACGCACCCTGGCCATCTCAGCATCGACAGGC
>NZ_RBLT01000140.1:0-929 GCF_003989315.1 Microbacterium sp. HSID17254 | reverse complement strand
CCGAGGACTGGATCAGCTCTCGGGTCAGGACCGCCATGTCGTCGTAGGTCGCGTAGGCCTGGTAGGCCTCCAGCATCGCGAACTCCGGGGAATGCGTGGAGTCGATGCCCTCGTTCCGGAACACCCGGTTCAGCTCGAACACGCGCTCGATACCACCGACCACGCAACGCTTCAGGAACAGCTCCGGTGCGATCCGCAGATACAGATCGGAGTCGAGTGCGTTCGCGTGCGTCACGAACGGGCGCGCGGTGGCGCCGCCGTGCAGGTTCTGCAGCATCGGCGTCTCGACCTCGATGAAGTCGCGGCCGGCGAGCGACTCGCGGACGGTCCGCAGCACGGTGGACCGCGCGCGCACGGTCTCGCGGGCCTGCGGACGCAGGATCAGGTCGACGTAGCGCTGCCGGACCCGGTTCTCCTCCGACAGCTCCTTGTGCGCGGTCGGCAGCGGCCGGACCGACTTCGCGGCGACCGACCACTCGTCGACCATCACCGAGAGCTCACCCCGCCGCGAGGTGACGACCTCACCGCGCACCGCGACGAAGTCGCCCATGTCGACGACGGCCTTCCAACCGGCCAGTGCCTCGGCCCCGACCCGGTCGAGCGAGAGCATGGCCTGCAGCTCGGTACCGTCGCCCTCGCGCAGCGTCGCGAAGCACAGCTTGCCGGTGTTCCGGACGAAGATCACCCGGCCGGCGACGGCGACGGTCTCGCCCGTCGCGGTGTCCACGGGCAGGTCCGGGTGCGCGTCGCGGACCTGGCGCAGCGAGTGCGTGCGGGGGACCTCGACGGGGTAGGGGTCGGTGCCCGCGGCGATCAGCTCCGCGCGCTTGGCCCGGCGCACCCGCATCTGCTCGGGGAGGTCGGCCTCGTTCGCCGGGTCGGACGGTGTGCCGGGAGTGTTCACGGCAGGTCAGGCTATCGGCGGTACC
>NZ_RBLT01000013.1:0-98869 GCF_003989315.1 Microbacterium sp. HSID17254 | reverse complement strand
GGATCCGGCGCGCGGCGGACCGACCCGCCCGGGCTGACACCGCGGCCGTGAGAACATGGAGACGACATGTCGATGGAACAACAGCCGACCCTGCCCCCCGTGCTCCGCCCGGCGAACCCGCCCCGGCGCGAGCTGTCCGAACTCGCCTCCCTGTTCGCCCGCTCCGTGCGGGGCGACGTGGAGGGCGTCGCTCTCAGTGGCATCACCCTCGCCACGGCCGATCTGCGCCCGGGTGAGGCCTTCGTCGCCATCCGCGGCGTGAACCGCCACGGCGCGGACTTCGCGAAGACCGCCGCCGAGAAGGGAGCGGTCGCGGTGATCACGGACCAGGCGGGTGCCGACATCGCCGCCGACGCCGGCCTCCCGATCCTCATCGTCGACGACCCCCGCGGCGTGCTCGGCGCGCTGAGCGCCTGGGTGTACGGCACGGGCGCGGAGGATCCGCTCCCCCTCCTGTTCGCGACCACCGGGACGAACGGCAAGACGAGCGTCTCCCACCTCCTCGAGGGCATCCTCGAGCAGATGGGCGTCGTCACCGGGCTCTCCTCCACGGCTGAGCGGCACATCGCGGGCGAGGTCATCGTCTCGCGGCTCACCACCCCCGAGGCCTCCGAGATGCACGCCCTCCTCGCGCTGATGCGGGAGCGCGAGGTCGAGGCCGTCGCGGTCGAGGTCAGTGCCCAGGCCCTGTCCCGTCACCGCGTCGACGGCATCCGGTTCGACGTCGCGGGGTTCACCAACCTCAGCCACGATCACCTCGACGACTACGCCGACATGGAGGAGTACTTCGAGGCGAAGCTGCCGCTCTTCCGTCCCGACCGCGCCGTGCGCGGCGTCGTCTGCCTCGACTCGTCCTCCGGCGCCCTCGTCGTCGAACGCTCCGAGATCCCCGTCGTCACCGTCGGGACGCCCTCCATCGCCGCCGACGCCGACCAGGCATCGCGAGCGGACTGGGTGGTCGTGATCGACGACGAGCGGGCGACCGGCACCACGTTCACGATGACGGGACCGGCCGGCACGCTCACCACGACCGTCCCCGTGATCGGTCCGCACATGGCCGCGAACGCGGCGCTCGCGATCGTCATGCTGCTCGAGGGCGGCTATGCCTGGGAGCGGATCGTCGGTGCCCTGCAGCGCGACGGCGGCATCCACGCCTACCTGCCCGGTCGCACGCAGCTCGTCTCGGGCGCGCAAGGGCCGGCCGTCTTCGTCGACTTCGGCCACTCGCCCGACGCCTTCGAGAAGACCCTGGCCGCCGTACGGCGGGTGACCCCCGGCAAGGTGCTCATGCTCTTCGGGGCCGACGGGGACCGCGACGCCAGCAAGCGATTCGACATGGCCCGCACCGCGGTGGAGGGCAGCGACATCCTCGTCGTGACCGATCACCACCCGCGGTTCGAGGACCCGGCGTCGATCCGCGCGACGCTCGTCGAGGGCGCGCGTCGCGCCCGTCCCGACGCCGAGATCCACGAGTACTCCCCGCCGGAGGCCGCGATCGTGGCCGCCGTCGGACTCGTCGGCGACGGCGACGCGATCCTCTGGGCGGGACCCGGCCACCAGGACTACCGCGACATCCGCGGAGTGCGGACGCCGTACTCCGCCCGCGAGCTCTCCCGGCGTGCGCTGAAGGCCGCCGGATGGCCCGTCCCGGAGCCGCGCTGGCCCGTGCCGTACCCGGACGAGGACTGAGCCCGCGCCGCGTCAGGCGGCGGCGATGAGCTGGTCGGCCTTCCGCCGCGCCCAGTCCTCCGCCGCCGCGAGCGATTCCACGGTCAGCGCGTCCGGAGCGTCGTGCGCGTCGACGACCCGCTGCACGGTGTCGACGATGCCGAGGAACGGCAGGCGTCCCTCGTGGAACGCGTCCACGGCCTGCTCGTTGGCGGCGTTGTAGACCGCGGGGAAGGTGCCTCCGGCACGCCCGACCGCCTTCGCGAGTGCCACCGCGGGGAAGGCGTCGTCATCGAGCGGCTCGAACGTCCACGACGTGGCGGTGGTCCAGTCCAGCGGGCGGCCCACACCGCCCACCCGGTGCGGCCAGTCGAGGCCCAGCGAGATCGGCAGCCGCATGTCCGGCGGAGAGGCCTGGGCGATGGTGGATCCGTCGATGAACTCCACCATGGAGTGCACGATCGACTGCGGGTGCACGACGACGTCGATGTCGTCGTAGGGCACGTCGAACAGCAGGTGCGCCTCGATGACCTCGAGGCCCTTGTTGACCAGCGTGGCGGAGTTCGTGGTGACGGTGCGTCCCATGTTCCACGTCGGGTGCGCGAGCGCATCCTGCGGCGTGACGGCGGTGAGCTCGTCGCGCGACTTCCCGCGGAAGGGCCCGCCCGAGGCCGTGACCACGAGCCGACGGATCTCGTCGTGCGTACCGGAGCGCAGGGCCTGCGCGAGAGCGGAGTGCTCGGAGTCCACGGGGACGATCTGACCGGGGGCTGCGGCGGCGAGCACGAGATCACCGCCGACGATCAGCGACTCCTTGTTCGCCAGGGCGAGCGTCCGCCCCTCCTCCAGCGCAGCCAGCGTCGAGCCCAGACCGATCGAGCCGGTGATCCCGTTCAGCACCACATCGGCTTCGACGTCACGGACCAGCTGCTCCGCCTCCGCGGCGCCCAGAGCGGTGTGCTCCACCTGGAACTGCGCCGCCTGCTCGGCCACCATCGCCGCGTTCGACCCTGCGGCGAGACCGACGACCTCGAAGCGTCGAGGGTTGGCACGGATCACATCCAGCGCCTGGGTGCCGATGGAACCGGTGGAGCCGAGGATGATGACGCGACGCATGACGCCAGCCTAGGACACGCCGCGACGGCGGCCCTACTGCTGCGGCTGGACCGGCGTCGTCGCGAGGATGTCGACGACGAACACGAGGCTCTCGTCCTGCAGCTCGTGGCCCTCGCTCGCGCCGTAGCCGTCGGACGGCGGCATGACGACGAGGACCTGCGAACCGACCTTCTGCCCCTCGAGCGCCTTCTGGAAGCCGGCGACGACCCCCGTGGTCTGGAACTGCGCGGGGGCGGCGTCGCGGCTCCAGCTGGAGTCGAACTCCTCGCCGTCGGACCACTTCACGCCGAGGTACTGCACGACCACGAGGTCGCCGGACGCGACCGTCGCCCCGTCGCCCTGCTTGAGGACGGAGACCTTCGTCTCGGTCGGCGCGTCGCCGTCCGGGATCGTGACGGACGGCTTGCCGTCGTCGTCGAGCTCGACCTCGGGCATGCCGGCGGTCGGCTCGACGGGCTCTCCGGTCGCGACCTCGGGGAGTCGGTCGACGGCCTCCGCGTAGACGACGATGTTGCTCTGCCCCTCACCGAGCGCGCTGCCGGGGATGGCGAGGACGACGCGGGATCCGACCGGCTCGCACTCCAGCGCGGCGACGAACAGCGACGACTGGTTCGGGTCGAGGAGCACGGGGAGCGTGCCGTCCTCGCCGCGCGCCGACGAGTCGACCACGTCGCCGCTGGCGGCATCGACGATCTGGTACTGGACGGAGACGAGGTCGTTCGCCGCGAGGTCGTCTCCCTCGCCCTCGGACACGACGGTCCGCTCGACGTTCGCGAACTCCGCATCGTCGGGAACCGTGATCTTGGCGTCGAGGCCTTCGCCGTCCACCTCGATGGCGTCCGAGGTGTCGCCGGCCTTCGCGTTCACGAGGCACTGGCTCGACCCGGAGGCGTCCGGGGAGGACGTGCTCTGCGGATCGCCGTTCCCGGAGCAGCCCGCCAGCAGCAGGGTCGCCGCAGCGACGGTGGACAGGACGAGCAGCGGACGGGTGCGCACAGGAAGACCTCACGATCGCGGGCGGGAGCTTCCATCCTGCCTCATCGCCCTTTGCTCGCGCTGGGAAGCGGCGGCGCGAGTCTTCATTCCCACGTCGGCATGGATCCGGGAGTAGCCTGCTCTGATGAGCTCTGAGCAGTCCGCGGACCCCGAAACCCCCTCAGAGGACTCCCCGAAGCCCCGGCACGCCGGCTTCACCTACGCCCTGGGCCGCAGCCTCATCGCCCCGCTCGCCCGGCTCGTCTACCGGCCGCACATCGAAGGACGCGAGCACGTCCCCACCACCGGCCCGGTGATCTTCGCCAGCAACCACCTGTCGTTCATCGACTCCATCGCCATCCCGGTGGCGGCTCCGCGGCCCGTGCACTTCCTCGCCAAGTCGAGCTACTTCGAGGGCACCGGCATGAAGGGCTGGGCGTCCAAGACGTTCTTCGAGGCGATCGGTGCGATCCCGGTCCGCCGCGGCGCCGGCCAGGCGGCGCTCGACGCCCTCGACCTGCAGCGTCAGCTCCTCGACGAGGGCCTCGCCGTCGCGCTGTACCCCGAGGGCACCCGCTCCACCGACGGCCGGCTGTACAAGGGCCGCACGGGCGTGGCGTTCCTCGCCCTGCAGACCGGCGCCCCCGTCGTCCCCGTGGGACTCATCGGCACCGACAAGGTGATGCCGGTCGGCGCCAAGATGCCCACGCTGTCCGAGCGGATCACCGTGCGCTTCGGGGAGCCCCTGGATCTGTCGCCGCACGGACCGGCGACGAGCGGCCGCGCACGCCGACTCGCGACCGACGAGATCATGGCCGCGATCCACGCCCTCTCCGGTCAGGAGCTCGCGGGCACCTACAACGAGGCGCCGGCACAGAACACGATCGAGAAGATCAAGCAGGCGCTCCCGCACGAGCGCCGCTGAGCGGTCCGTTCAGCCGGCTGCCGTCACCGTCGCCTCGTGCCGGACGGGGAAGTTGACCGAGTTGGCGATGAAGCACCACTCGTTCGCCTGGGCGTGCGCCCGCTCGGCCGCCTCGATCATCGACGCCTCGGCGACGACGACCTCCGGTCGCAGCAGCACCTCGACGAAGGACCCGCCGCCGGCGCCGTTCTCGCGCATCAGGCCGCTCGCGGTGTCGCGATAGGACACGACCACCACGCCGGCCGTCACGCAGGCGTGCAGATAGGACAGCAGGTGGCACTCGGAGAGGGAGGCCAGCAGGAGGTCCTCCGGGTTCCAGCGCGACGGGTCGCCGCGGAAGGGCTTGTCGGACGACGCGAGCAGCTCGGGCTTCCCCTCGACCTCGATCGTGACGTCACGGCGGTAGTCGCGATAACCGCTCGTGCCGGACCCGGCGTTGCCGGTCCAGGTGGAGGTGAGGGCGTAGCGGTGCTCGCCGAGGGCCCGGGGAGTCGTCTGCTCTGGCATGCGCCCAGTCTGCCAGGTGGCGCCGACACCCGGGCTCCGCCCTCGACGGAGCCGCGCCGCACCCGCCGGTAGAGTTGTCGGGTGCTGGAGACTCTCACCGTTCAGGATTCCGTCGAACTCGCCGTCGTGGAGCGGAGCGGCTTCATCGAGTCGCGTCATGCCGGTGCGGCCGTCGTGCTGTCGCCCGAGGGCGAGGTGGTCGCGCGGCATGGGAACGCGGAGGCACTGATCCTCCCCCGCTCCAGCCTCAAGCCCCTGCAGGCGGTCGCCTGCCTCACGGCGGGCGCCGTGCTCGAGGGAGAGCAGTTGGCTCTGTCCACCGCGAGCCATTCCGGAACCGACCGGCACGCCGAGGTCGTGCGCGAGATGCTCACCGCCGGCGGCCTCAACGAGGATGACCTCGCCTGTCCCCCGGCGTGGCCGAGCGACTCCGCGACCCGCGACGAGATGGTGCGCGAGCACGGCCAGGAGGCGCGGGTCCGGATGAACTGCTCGGGCAAGCACGCCGCCATGCTCCGCGCCTGCATCGCGACCGGCTGGCCCGTCGAGGGCTACCACGAACCGACCCACCCGCTCCAGGCCCACATCCGTGACGTCATCGAACGCCTGACCGGCGAGAAGATGGCGCACACCGCGATCGACGGCTGCGGCGCCCCGGTGTACGCCCTCACCCTCACGGGCCTGGCCCGTGCGATCCACCGCGTCGGCACCGCCTCCGAGCGCTCCCCCTTCGCGCTGCATCGGGTGGCCGGCGCCCTGGTCAAGGCCGTCCGCGAGAACCCCTGGACCATCGATGGTCCGGGGCGCCCTGACACGATCGCGATCGAGCGGCTCGGCGTCTTCGCGAAGGGCGGCGCGGAGGGCGTCATGGTGATGGTGGCTCCGAACGGGACCACGGTCGCCCTCAAGATGCTGGACGGCGGCGCCCGGGCATCGACGATCGTGGCCGCCACGCTGCTGGCGCGCGCCGGCGGCCTCAGCGAGGCCGACGTGACCGCGCTGGCCGAGGCCCTGCCGCTCGCGGTGCTCGGTGGCGGCTCCCGCGTCGGCGTCGTCCGGCCCGGCGCGGGTATCTGACCGCACATCGGCGGCACGGGACCCGTGTGCCGCCGTCGGGTGGTCATCGACGCCCCAGAGCATCGATGACCACACGCCGGGGTGCGCGGTCGCCGATCACGGACCACGCGCGTCCGGCGTCGGGTCGGGCGTACGGCGGGCGGACGCGGACGCCGACGAGCTGACGCAGCTCGCTGGGCCGCTCCGCCCGGATGAGCACCTCCCCGTGCGACCGCACCCGCTGCCACAGCGCCCAGTGACGCTGCCAGCTCTCGGCATCGGCGACGAGCACGAGCGGCTTGCCGGTCCGGCTCGTCTCGGGACGAGCGGCCTGCACGTCCCACTCCGGGTGCGCCGAGGCCAGCGTCTCGACGACCGAGGCCGCGCCCGGGGTGACCAGCGCCGTCAGCTCCCCCGCCGGTGCCCAGGCCGGCGCCACCTTTCGGAGGGGCTGCACCGGCCGTACGGGCACGCCCTCGGTGTCGATCCACGCGAACTGCATCTCCCGCTCCTCGAGGACCGCCCGCCCCGGCGGCCGGTCTCGTCGGAAGGCCGCCAGCTCGCCACCGGCGGCGAGGTGCTCGACCCGGGTGGGCATCCGGAGCACCGCCCGTCGCGGAAGCGCATCGAACACGCGCGCCAGAGGGCCCACGGCCCGGCTCGCCGCCAGCACCCAGGTGACGGCCGCCTTCGACCGCACGAGGTGCTCCCAGCGCTGGACGAAGTCCTGACCGTCTTCGAGAGGCAGCGCCGCATGGAGAGCGTCGAGGTCGTCGGCGAGCACGACATCGGACGGAGCGCCGTCCTCCTCCGTCCATGCGAGGAGCTGATCGACGGCGCTCTCGGGGTCATCAGGGAACCACGTGCATTCCGGATACTGCGCGGCGATCACGCGCAGCGCTGTCGTCCTGCCGGTCCCCGGAGCGCCGAGCACAGCGAGGCCGCGCTCGTGCCCCGGACGCAGGACCACCAGCGGCTGCGCCTGGTGGTCGGGGTCGTCGGCGCGTCCGAGCACGATCAGCGGCCCCTCCTCGGTTCTCCGGTCGCCCGTCCTCGACCCGGCCCGCAGCGTCTCGAGCGGCAGGTGCGTGGGGAGGGCCGGGTGCCACGGCGGTGCGGACGGAGTCGTACCGGACCACCGCTCCCCGATGCGACGGATGTGCTCGTCATCCGCGAGCGCTGTGCGCACGGGGTGGGGCTCCTCGTCCTGGGGGCGTCGGAGCAGCGCCCGACCGCGCCCGTCCGCGCCCCCGGGCAGATCCGCCGCTTCCCCGGTCCCGATCACCGCTCGACTGTCGGCGGCCTCCGCGACGCGGAGGCTGATCCGCAGCGGGCAGTTCGTCGCGAGAGCGTCACGGATGACACCGGCGGCGCGCTGGGTGCCCAGGATCAGGTGCATGCCCAGCGCACGCCCCCGCGCCGCGACATCGGTGAACACCGCCGCGAGCTCCGCGTGCTCCTGCAGCAAGGCGGCGAACTCGTCGACGACGATGACCAGACGGGGCAGGTCGGTCTCGCGCACGTCCCGGGCGCCCATCGCGGCGAGGGCTGCCTCGCGACGCCGCATCTCGGCGGCGAGGCTGGCGACCCCGCGTCGCGCCTCCGTCTCATCGAGGTCGGTGATGACGCCGACCACCTGCGGCAGACCGCGCAACCGGTCGAAGGCCGTTCCTCCCTTGAAGTCCGCGAGGAGGAAGCTCACCCGGTCAGGGCCGTGTCCCGCGCAGACCGCGACGACCCAGCTGACGAGGAGCTCGCTCTTGCCCGTGCCCGTCATCCCCGTCACGATGGCGTGCGGACCGTCCTCGACGATGTCGGCTCCCACGGGCGCGCCATCCCTCCCGGTGCCCAGCGCGACGCGGAGGCCCGGCCCTGCCGGCGGCTGCGGAAGGTCTCGCAGGGCTGTCGCGGTGACGGCGGGCCCCGCCCCGTCCCGCGCGCCGCACAGCTCCGCCGCGGCCGCTGCCTGGGCGGACGAGAGGAACTCCACGGCGAGGTCGGCCTCGCCGTCGGGGGTCCGCAGCGTGGCCGCGCCCGGTTCCTCGATGTCGATCACCGTCGTGATGCCCTCCGGGACCTCGGCGCCGGACGGAACGGTCCAGATCACGGCATCCGCACGTGGCCCCGACCCGCCGGCCGAACCGGTGGCGAGGGCGAGACGGAATCCGCCGCGTCGCGCCCGCTGCGCATGCGGAAGCGCTCGGAGCGCCGGGTCGCACCCCTCGTCGCCGACGAGGGACAGCACGCTCGGCGAGAAGCGCAGGCAGAGCTGGATCACGAGAGCGCGAGCTGCGGCCTGCACGAGCGGCTCCCGGCCGCGGAGGCACACCCCACGGCCGAGGGCGACGACCCACGGCGCGTCCTCCAACACCGCGCAGCGGCGGCGGAAGGCGTGAGCACGGGCGTCGTCACCCCCTTCGCAGCGCACCCCGCTCGCCCGGGATCCGCGTCCCACCACCAGCGGGGTGTCGTCGCCCGGCGGTCGGGCATCCCGCAACGGTCGGTCGCGGATGCAGGATGCCGCATCCGGATGACGGCGTTCCCCCTGCGCCCGCTCCTGCGCGTGGCGACGATGCAGCTCGGCCTCGATGTCGGCCCAGGCGGTGCTCACCCTGAGCGCGTCGGCCTTCCGTTCCCGACGGCGCCCCCGGGCCGTGTCGAGGAGAGAAGCGCCCAGCATCAGGGGACCGAGAGCCGCGAACCACAGCGCGTGCACGGCCCCCGTCGTCATCCAGAGCGCGAGGCCGGCCGCCACGGGGACGACGGCGGCGACGAGGGGAAGCGGGCGGCGGCGGAGCGGTGTCGATGCGGACGGCAGGAGCAGCGGCGAAGGGTCCATGCCCCCAGTGCATCCCACCCCCGGTGCCGATGCGGCCTCTCCACAGGCTGCGGGGCGCTACTCCGCGGAGTCGTCGGATGGGGAGGAGGAGTCCTCCGGGTCGCTGACCTGCAGGACGATCACGGTGACGTTGTCGCGCCCGCCGTTGTCGAGAGCCGCGGCGAGCATCGCGTCGACGCTCTCCCCCGGATCGGCGTGCGCGCGGAGGAAGTGCTGGATGCCGTAGTCCGTGAGCTCCTTCGTGAGTCCGTCGGAGCAGATCACGAAGCGGTCTCCCGGCCGCACGTCGATGGTCACGTAGTCCGGCGCGGTGAGCTCACTGGCGCCGACGGCGCGGGTGATCACGTTGCTGTACGGGTGTCCCTCGGCCTCTTCCGGGCTGAGCTTGCCTGCCGTGATGAGCTCCTGCACGACGGAGTGATCCGTCGTGACCTGCAGCAGCCGGTCGTCGCGGAGGAGGTACACGCGGGAATCGCCGATGTTCAGCGCCACCCAGTGCGGTTCCCCCTCGCGCTCATCGAGATACACACCCGTGAGCGTGGTGCCGGTGCCTTCATCGGTGGTGTCCGGGTGCCCGGCGATGTCGTCCACCGCGAGAGCGAGCGCCTTCTCGATCGCGGACGGAGAGACCTCATCCGCGTCCACCACCGCGCGCAGCCGGGTGACGGTGCTCTGGCTGGCGATCTCCCCGCCGGCGTGGCCGCCCATGCCGTCCGCGACGATGAACAACGGGTACTCGGCGAGCAGCGCGTCCTGATTCGTCTCCCGGCGTCGCCCCTGGTCGGTGACCCCGGCCCAGGACAGCAGCAACGGACGATGCGCAACCGTGACGGTGTGCGTCTTGGTCTCAGCCACGAACAGCCTCCGATGGACCTGCGGCGAAGGGGACGGGCGCAGGATACTCACACATCGTAGTGGAACTCGCTCTCCTGCTCCGCACCGGGGTCTCTGTGAACGGGGCGCGGGACGAAAGGAGGAGAGTGCACGGCCCTCCGGTGCGACGAGTCCATGCCTCCACGTTAGCGGCATGTCGGGGCGTGCCGGCACCACGGACGCGAAGAACCCCCGGTCCGGAGACCGGGGGTTCTTCCACCGTCGTCACGCAGGAGGCTGCGTGGGATCGTTCGGCGTGGTCGGCGGAGCCGGAGGCGCCGCAGGCGGAGCCGCGGGAGGCGCGGGAGGCGTGGTGGGCGGAGCCGCGGGCGGAGCCGGCGGCGTGGTGGGCGGCACCGGAGGGATCGGCGCTCCCGTCGCCGGAGCGGTCGGCGCGGCCGGCGGTGCGTAGCCCGGAGCGGCGGGCGGGGTGTACGGCTGCGTCGGAGGAGCGTACCCCTGCGGAGGGGTGCCGTAGCCCTGGGGGGCACCGTACCCCTGGGGCGCGCCGTAGCCCTGCTGCGGCGCCGCCGCGGCGGGCTGGACGGGGATGCCGTCCCAGACCGTGCGGTCGCCGAGGAATCCGTTGCCCGCCCACGGTGCCGGCTGGATGTTCGGGTTCCAGCGCGACTTGTCGAAGGCGTTGATGCCGAGCCAGACGACGGCGAGGAAGACGTAGAGGACGACCCAGACGGCGTCCTTCTGGAGCTTGAGACCCACGCGCCACGCGGCGATGGCCGAGAGCACCCCGAGGGCCAGCGAGAACAGGAAGCCGATGCCGATCCAGCTCAGCAGCGCGGCGCCCGCGATCCCGTAGAGGACGAGCCACGGGCTCAGGTCGCCGAGCTTGAAGAAGATCATGGAGTTGTAGACCGGCACCCAGGCGCGCCAGTTCCCCTGGACTCCGGCCTTCTGGAAGATCTTCATGTAGAAGAGCGACACCAGGACGTATCCGGCGACCGCGATCAGCAGAATGACGAAGAAGTAGGCGAAGAGCAGGCCGAGATAGCCCGCTCCGTAGTCGTCGTAACCCATGAGGCTCACATTCTCTGGTCAGGGGAGACGGCTTTCGTCCCCCACCACGAGACTCCCCGCCTCGCATTGGACATGGTAGCGGTGCGCCCAGGGGGCGGCAACGACCGCCGGAGGCGATTCGCCGGGCTCGGGGCGGGCGTCAGTCGGCGACGACCAGCTCGACCTCGCCGGGCACCTTCCCGTCCCGGAGCACGACGTCATGCGCCTGGGCCCACCGCTGCAGCGCACGGAGAGAGCCGAGCCGCGGACGATCCTCCGCCAGCGCGCGCACGAGCAGCCCCTTGCTCTTCTTGTTGAAGTGGTTCAGGGCTCTCCCCTGCTCCGTGACGACCCGCACGTACGCCGACGACACCGCGCCCGGGACCGGACCGAGCGCTGCGTAGGCTTCGCTGCGCAGATCGAGGACGAACGCGGGGGCGTCGGCCGCGATCGCCGCTGTCGTCGGATCGGCCCAGTGGCGGCGGAGCGGTGCCACTCCGGGCAGCGCCGTGCCGGCAGCGAGCCGATACGTCGGAACCCCGTCCAGGGCGGCGACGGGGCCGAACGGGGCGCTGTGGATCCACACATGGGCATCCAGCCAGCGGCGGGACGCGGTGGACAGCGATCCCGCGTCGAGGGCGTCGAACAGCACCCCGGTGTAGCGGTCCACTGCGGGCATCGTGGGTGCGCTCCGCAGAGCCCTGTTGTGTGCGATGTCTCCTCGCTGCCGCTCGCTGAGCTTGAGCACGCGGCGCGCCGAATCCTCGTCGTCCGCGAGAGCGACGAGCGCGTCGATCACGGCGTTCCGTTGCGGCGCGAGATCGGGAAGCGCGAGCGCCGACACGTCCAGCGGGCTGCCGTCACCGCCCTCGCGCTTGGTCTCGGACGGCGGGAGCAGGATCTTCATGGGACCTCGGGGAAAAGAGACGCGTCCGCCTCGGCACCCTGGCGGGTGTCGAGGCGGACGCGATGTACAGGACTGTCAGGAGATGAGTGCCGCGTTGCCGGCCACGATCGTCAGGACGTCGCCCTCCATGGAGAGGAATCCGTCCTGCGCGTTCGCCAGCACCTTGGCGCCATCCGTCTGGGTGATCCGGACCTGGCCCTCGGCGAGGATGGCCAGCACCGGCTCGTGACCGGACATGAAGCCGATCTCGCCCTCGACGGTCTTGGCGACCACGAGGCTCGCCTCTCCCGTCCAGACCTCCGCGTCGGCGGAGACGAGGCTGACGTGCAGCGCCATGGTCAGGCGTTCTCCTTCTGGATCTGCGCCCAGCGCTCCTCCACGTCGGAGATGCCACCGACGTTGAAGAAGGCCTGCTCGGCGACGTGGTCGAAGTCACCGCGGGTGATCGCATCGAACGACTCGATGGTCTCCTTCAGCGGCACGGTCGAACCCTCGACGCCCGTGAACTTCTTCGCCATGTAGGTGTTCTGCGAGAGGAACTGCTGGATGCGACGTGCACGCGACACGACGATCTTGTCTTCCTCGGAGAGCTCGTCGACACCGAGGATGGCGATGATCTCCTGCAGCTCCTTGTTCTTCTGGAGGATCTGCTTGACCGTGGTGGCCACGCGGTAGTGGTCCTCGCCCAAGTAGCGGGGGTCCATGATGCGCGACGTCGAGGTCAGCGGGTCGATGGCCGGGTACAGACCCTTCGACGCGATCTCACGCGAGAGCTCGGTCGTCGCGTCGAGGTGCGCGAAGGTCGTGGCCGGAGCCGGGTCAGTGTAGTCGTCGGCCGGCACGTAGATCGCCTGCAGGGAGGTGATCGAGTGACCGCGCGTCGAGGTGATGCGCTCCTGGAGGAGGCCCATCTCGTCGGCGAGGTTCGGCTGGTACCCCACGGCGGAGGGCATGCGGCCCAGCAGCGTGGAGACCTCGGAACCGGCCTGCGTGAAGCGGAAGATGTTGTCGATGAAGAGCAGCACGTCCTGCTTCTGCACGTCACGGAAGTACTCCGCCATCGTCAGAGCCGACAGCGCGACGCGCAGACGCGTCCCCGGCGGCTCGTCCATCTGGCCGAAGACGAGGGCGGTCTTGTCGAAGACGCCCGCCTCCTCCATCTCGTGGATGAGGTCGTTGCCCTCACGGGTGCGCTCACCGACACCGGCGAACACCGACACGCCACCGTGGTCCTGCGCGACGCGCTGGATCATCTCCTGGATGAGGACGGTCTTGCCGACGCCGGCACCACCGAAGAGACCGATCTTCCCACCCTGCACGTACGGGGTGAGGAGGTCGATCGACTTGATGCCCGTCTCGAACATCGTGGTCTTCGACTCGAGCTGGTCGAAGTTCGGGGCCTTGCGGTGGATGGGCCAGCGCTCCGTGACCTCGATGGTCTCACCGGGCTCGCCGTTGAGGACCTCGCCGATCACGTTGAAGACCTTGCCCTTGGTGATGTCACCGACGGGGACCGAGATGGCCTCACCGGTGTCACGCACCTCCTGACCGCGGACGATGCCGTCGGTCGGCTTCAGGGCGATGGCGCGGACCAGGTCGTCGCCGAGGTGCTGCGCGACCTCGAGCGTGATCTCGGTGGACTCCTCGCCGATCGTGATCGTCGTCTTCAGCGCGTTGTAGATGTCGGGGATCGAGTCGTGCGGGAACTCGATGTCGACAACCGGACCGTTGACGCGGGCGACGCGCCCGACGACCGCGGTCGCCGGCTGCTCAGCCGTGGCGGTGGTGGTCATTTCTTCGTCTCTTTCCTGAGGGTCTGTCAGCTCGATGCGAGAGCGTCGGCGCCACCGACGATCTCGGCGATCTGCTGGGTGATCTCGGCCTGACGCGCGTTGTTGCGCAGGCGGGTGTAGTCGGTGATGAGCTTGTCGGCGTTGTCGCTGGCCGACTTCATCGCCTTCTGCGTCGCGGCCTGCTTGGCGGCGGACGACTGCAGGAGGGCGTTGAAGACGCGGCTCTGGATGTACACCGGCAGGATCGCGTCGAGCACCGTCTCGGCGTCGGGCTCGAACTCGTACAGCGGGTAGACGGTGCTGCCCGCCTCCGAGTCGTCGGCCTCCGCGATCTCCAGCGGCAGCAGGCGCACGGACTCCGGCGACTGCGTCATCATGCTGACGAAGCGGTTGTACACGAGGTGGATCTCGTCGACGCCGCCGTCCTCTCCCCCACGGTTGAAGGCCTCGAGAAGCGTCTGCGAGATCTCCTCCGCCGTGTGGAACGAGGGGGTGTCGGTGTCGCCGGTCCACTCTGCAGCGGCCTCGATACGACGGAACTGGAAGTACCCGACGGCCTTGCGGCCCACGAGGTAGAACACCGGCTCCTTGCCCTGCTCACGCAGGAGCTCCGCGACCTCGAGACCCTCACGGAGGATCTGCGAGTTGAAGGCTCCGGCGAGGCCGCGGTCCGACGAGAAGATCACGACCGCGGAGCGGCGGATCGTCTCGGGCTCGCGGGTGAGCGGGTGGTCGACGTTCGAGTGCGTCGCGACGGCGGACACGGCCCTCGTCACGGCCCGCGCGAAGGGAGTGGACGCCTTGACGCGTGCCATCGCCTTCTGGATGCGCGAAGCCGCGATGAGTTCCATCGCCTTCGTGATCTTCTTGGTCGTCTGAGCAGAAGAGATCTTCTGCTTGTAGACCCTGAGTTGAGCGCCCATGAATCAGTACCTCACGCGATTACGCGCGACGACCCTTGACGATCTTCTCCTGGTTGACGTCCTCGGCCTCGGCCGCAGCGTGCTCCTCGTGACCAGGGGCGCCGATGGCGTGGCCCTTGCCGCCCTGGAACTCCAGGAGGAAGTTGTCGGTCTGCTTGTCGAGCTCGGCGACGGTCGCGTCGTCCAGCACGTTCGTCTCCCGCAGCGTGTCGAGCACCTTGGTGTTGCGACGCAGGTAGTCGAGCAGCTCGCGCTCGAAGCGCAGCACGTCCTCGACCTCGATCGAGTCGAGCTTGCCGTTGGTGCCGGCCCAGATCGAGACGACCTGCTCCTCCACCGGGTACGGCGAGTACTGCGGCTGCTTGAGCAGCTCGGTCAGACGGGCACCGCGCGAGAGCTGACGGCGCGACGCGGCGTCGAGGTCCGACGCGAACATCGCGAACGCCTCGAGCGAGCGGTACTGCGCCAGCTCCAGCTTCAACGTTCCGGAGACCTTCTTGATCGACTTCACCTGGGCGTCACCACCGACACGCGACACCGAGATACCCACGTCGACCGCGGGACGCTGGTTGGCGTTGAAGAGGTCGGACTGCAGGAAGATCTGGCCGTCGGTGATCGAGATCACGTTGGTCGGGATGTACGCCGAGACGTCGTTCGCCTTGGTCTCGATGATCGGGAGACCCGTCATCGAGCCGGCACCGAGCTCGTCGGACAGCTTCGCGCACCGCTCGAGCAGACGCGAGTGCAGGTAGAAGACGTCGCCCGGGTAGGCCTCGCGGCCCGGCGGGCGGCGGAGCAGCAGGGAGACGGCACGGTAGGCCTCGGCCTGCTTCGACAGGTCGTCGAAGATGATCAGGACGTGCTTGCCGCCGTACATCCAGTGCTGGCCGATGGCCGAACCGGTGTACGGAGCGAGGTACTTGAAGCCGGCGGGGTCGGACGCCGGCGCCGCCACGATGGTGGTGTACTCCAGAGCGCCGGCCTCTTCGAGCGCGCCCTTCACCGAAGCGATGGTCGAGCCCTTCTGACCGATGGCGACGTAGATGCAGCGGACCTGCTTGTTGACGTCGCCGGACTCCCAGTTGGCCTTCTGGTTGATGATCGTGTCGATCGCGATGGCCGTCTTGCCGGTCTGACGGTCGCCGATGATGAGCTGGCGCTGGCCGCGGCCGACCGGGATCATCGCGTCGATGGCCTTGATGCCGGTCTGCATCGGCTCGTGGACCGACTTGCGCTGCATGACGCCGGGGGCCTGGAGCTCGAGCTCGCGGACACCCTCGGTCGCGATCGCGCCGAGGCCGTCGATCGGGTTGCCGAGCGGGTCGACCACGCGGCCGAGGTAGCCGTCACCGACCGGGACGGAGAGGACCTCACCCGTGCGGGTGACTTCCTGACCGGCCTCGATGCCGGTGAAGTCGCCGAGGACGACGACGCCGATCTCGTGCTCGTCGAGGTTCAGCGCGAGACCCTTGGTGCCGTCGGCGAAGGTCACGAGCTCGTTCGCCATGACGCCGGGAAGTCCCTCGACGTGAGCGATGCCGTCGGCGGCGTCGATGACGGTGCCGACCTCGGTCGCCGCGGCCCCGGTGGGCTCGTACGCGGCGGCGAAATCCTTCAGCGCGTCACGGATGACGTCGGGGCTGATCGATAGTTCTGCCATTGTCTTCCCTTTGTATCTGGGTGCGCGGTTCCCCGCGCGAAGTCGTGTTAGCCCGCGAGCTTCTGGCGAAGGTCGGCGAGTCGTGCGGAGATGCTGCCGTCGATGACGTCATCGGCGATCTGCACGCGCAGGCCTCCGACGACGCTGGGGTCGATGACGACGTTGAGGGACACCTGGCCGCCGTATCGCTGCGAGAGCGTCTGGCCGAGTCGCGTGCGCTGGGCGTCGCTGAGCTCGGTCGCCGTGTGCACCGTGGCCACGAGGCGGCCGCGCTGGCTCGAGACGATGCGCATCGCCCGGCTCAGCAGCTGCCGCACCCGGCGCTCGCGCGGCTGACGCACGAGGGACGTGACGATGAGGGCCGTCGGAGCGCTGGCGGAGGCGTCGGCGAGGAGACGCTCGACCAGGGCGGCCTTCGCGTCCTCTCCCCCGAGCCGGCTGCCGAGAGCGAGTTCGAGCTCCGGATTCGCCGCGATCACGCGCGAGAAGCCGAAGAGCTCTCCCTCGATGTCCGCGCCGGGCTCGGCGATGGTCGCCGCCCGGATCGCGAGCTCTTCGAGGCCGTCGATCAGCTCGGACGCGTTCGACCAGCGCTCGGCGACCGCGGTGCGCAGGACGTCCTGCGCTGCGGAGCCGTACTGGCCGAACACCGCGGACACGACGTTCTGCCGGGCCGTGGTCGGAGCCGAGGGGTCAGCCAGCGCGCCGCTCAGCTGAGACGATTCGCCCACGGCCCGCGCGGCCGCGAACAGCTCGCGCGCGGTCTCGAGGGTGACGTCCTTCGCTGCGGCAAGCGTCTGAGTGGATGCCGCGAGTGCCTGAGCGGTCGCGCTGCCCATTACTGAGCCGCCTTCTCGGATGCTTCGAGATCGGCGAGGAAGCGGTCGACCACGGCGGCCGCGCGAGCGTCGTCGGAGAGCGTCTCGCCGACCACGCCGCCGGCGAGGTCGAGAGCGAGCGAGCCGACCTCGCTGCGCAGGGAGACGAGAGCCGTCTGGCGCTCGGCCTCGATCTGCGTGTGCGCGGTGGCGGTCAGACGCGCGGCCTCGCTGGCTGCGGTCTCCTTCGCCTCGGCGATGATCTTCTTGCCGTCCTCACGGGCGGCCTCACGGATCTCACCGGCCTCGGTACGCGCCTCGGCGAGCTGCCGGGTGTACTCCTCGAGAGCCGCTTCCGCCTGCTTCTGCGCCTCATCGGCCTTGGCGATGTTGCCCTCGATGGCGGCGGACCGCTCGTCGAGCATCTTCGTCAGACGGGGAAGGGCGACCTTCCACACGACGGCGAGGATGATGAGGAACCAGAAGCCCGACCAGATGATGTCGTACCACGCGGGGATCAGCGGGTTGTTCGCCGCCTCACCCTCAGCCGCGAGGTTCGTGACAAGAGCGTTCAGCATCCTGTCTCCTTCAGAAGTCGGTGGGGATTACGGGAAGGGGATGAATCCGACGGCGATGCCGACGAACGCAAGCGCCTCGGTGAAGGCGATACCGATCCACATGAGGACCTGCAGGCGACCGGCCAGCTCGGGCTGACGGGCGACGCCCTCGATGGTCTTGCCGACCACGATGCCCACACCGATGGCCGGGCCGATGGCCGCGAGGCCGTAGCCGACCGCCGCGAGGTGGCCGTTGATTTCAGCGAGAACCGTAGTTGCGTCCACGGGTTTTTCCTTTCGTTGGGTGGGAGGGCTGTTGCCCGCCCGCTCAGTGCTCTTCTGCGACCGCGAGCTGGATGTAGACCGCGGTGAGGACGGTGAAGACGTATGCCTGCAGGACGGCCACCAGGATCTCGAAGAGAGTGAAGGCGCCACCGAAGGCGAGGGTTCCGATACCGAGGGCGGCCCAGCCGCCACCCGCGGTGAAGAAGAAGAACTGGGTCGCTGCGAAGCAGAGGACCAGGATCATGTGGCCGACGACGAGGTTCATCAGCAGTCGCAGGGTGAGGGTCACCGGGCGGATGATGAACGTCGAGATGAGCTCGATCGGCGTGACGATGAAGTAGACCGGCCACGGCACGCCCGACGGGAAGAGGGCGTTCTTGAAGAAGTTCTTCGGGCTCTTCTTGATGCCTGCGTAGATGAACGTGACGTAGCTGACCACGGCGAGCGTGAGCGGCACCGCGATGATCGCCGTTCCCGGCATGTTCAGGAACGGGATGATGCCCGTGATGTTCATGAACAGCACCATGAAGAAGATCGTGGTGAGGATCGGCAGGAACCGGTCGCCGTCCTTGCGGCCCAACAGGTCGTGGGCGATGCCGCCGCGGACGAAGCCGAGGCCCATCTCGACGAGGCTCTGGAACCGGCCGGGCACGACCTTCATGCGGCGGGTGCCGAGCCAGAGGATCAGGACGACGGCGATCACCGAGAGCAACTGGATCAGGTGGATCCGGTTGACCGGGATGGGTCCGACGTGGAAGAGGATCTCCGGGAAGAACTCATCGATCGAAGGGCCGTGGAACTCGCCATCAGAGGACGCGAGTCGGGGGGTCAGGGTCGCAGCAAGATTAAACAGCGCGGGCTCCAGCTTCGGGGCACCGGTCAGAACCGGGGCGACGATGGTCGGTGTGCTACACAGCGCAAGCGCTCGCGGGCGAGCGGCGGGCACTCCTCAACACTATCAGAATCCAAGGGTGCCCTAAGACCGCGGGGCCGTGTCCGCCGGGCCGTCCGGGGCATCGTTCGCTGCTCCCGGGGCGCGGTCCTCCGGCACCTCGGTGGGCAGCGTGGTGTCGCTGACGTTCGGCAGGCGCATCTGGGTCAGGACGACCACGTCGATGATCAGCGACATGAGCACGCCCGCCACGATCGACAGGAAGAACACCATCGGCTCGATCCACGGCTGTCCCGCGAGCAGGATCATCACGACGACGAAGACGCCGAGCTTCAGCAGCCAGCCGCCGAGCACGATCGCGAAGAAGAGCTGCACATAGAGCGGGTCGCCGTACCACCGGTTCGCGATGAGGATGCTCAGCCCGGTGATGCCGAGGAAGAGCGCAGCGAGGAGCACGCCGAGCAGTCCGCTGATCAGCCCCTCCCCCTGCGCGACGGCGAATCCGATGCCGCCGGCGACGAGGGCGAGCACGACGGTGGCCACGGCCGACCAGATGAGCGTGCGACGCAGGATCGGGGTGCTGGAAACGGGGCTCGGGCTCATCGGGGCTCCAGAGGGATCGGGTCGGGCGCGGCGCCCGCGGCGGTCTTGCGTCGGCGGGTGGGACTCAGGGTGATGACGAGGCACGCGGCGATGCCGACGACGCCGAACACGACGCCGGGGATGTACTGGCCCGGCCAGTCCTCCCTGGCGCCGACGTACATCAGGAGGACGGCGAGCGAGATGACGGCCGTCCAGGCGTAGAAGATGAGGACGGCGTCGCGGTCGCGGTGACCGAGGTCCAGCATCCGGTGGTGCAGGTGCTTGCGGTCCGGGGAGAACGGCGAGCGGCCGGCGCTCATCCGGCGCAGCACGGCGAGCCCGAAGTCCAGGAGCGGCAGGAGCACGACGAGCAGCGGAAGCAGGATGGGCAGGAAGGCACCGATCAGCTGCGAGCGTCCGAGGCGCTCCGGGTCCAGCGCCGAGGGGTCCATCTGTCCGGTGATCGCGATGGCCGACGTCGCCATGAGCAGGCCGATGACGAGCGCACCGGAGTCGCCCATGAACAGCTTCGCCGGGCTCCAGTTCAACGGCAGGAACCCGAGGCACGCCCCGATGAGGACCGCGGCGAGGAACGTGGAGAGGTTGAAGTAGCTCGAGGCACCGGAGTCGCGCGTGAAGATGTACGAGTAGGCGAAGAACACCCCGTTGGAGATCAGGCAGACGCCGGCGACGAGACCGTCGAGGCCGTCGATGAAGTTCACGGCGTTCATGACGATCACGATCGCGAACATCGTGATCGTGATGCTCAGCCAGCTCGACACCACGATGAGGTCGCCGAACGGCAGGGAGAGGATCTGCAGGCCGCCACCCACGGTGATGATGCCCGCGGCGAGGAACTGCGCGCCGAGCTTGATCATCCAATCGATGTCCCAGAGGTCGTCCATGACCCCGATCACGGCGATGAGGAGGGCGGCCGCGAGGATGGACCACATGGTCTGCGGGGGCGTCCAGATGCTCTGGAAGAAGGGGTTGGCCGCCGAGATCGCGAAGGCGGCCACGATGCCGAAGAAGATCGCGACGCCGCCGAGGCGGGGCGTCGGCGTGGTGTGCACGTCGCGCTCGCGGATGCCGGGATACAGCTTGAAGCGCAGGCTCAACCGCCACACCGCCCACGTCAGCACGAAGGTGATCGCGGCGGTGACGATGATCGTGAAGAGGTACTGCTTCACGAATCCCCGTCCTGCGGCTCCGGCTCGAGCAGATCGCCCAGGACCTCGCGCAGCTGCTCTCTCGTCACCACGCCGTCCCGCAGGACCCGGACCACGCCCGGCTCGGCGTCGGAGGCGCGGCGGACGAGCGAGGTGGCGTCGATGATCGTGGACGCGACGCCGTTCCTGCTCATGCCGTCGTCCAGATACACGGCGACGCTGTCGCCCAGCATCTTCTCGGCGTCGAGCGCGGAGATCGCCGCCGCCTTCCCGGTGAGGTTGGCGCTGGACACCGCGAGCGGCCCGGTCTCGGCCAGCAGTTCGAGAACCACGCGCCCCTCGGGCATGCGCACGGCCACGGTCCCCCTGGTCTCCCCCAGGTCCCACACCAGCGAGGGCTGCGCGGGAAGGACGATCGTGAGGCCGCCGGGCCAGAACGCGTCGACGAGGCGCTGGACCGGCTCCGGGACCTCCTCCGCGAGGGCCGTCAGCGTCTCCTTCGTGCCGACGAGAACGGGCGGCGGCTGATTGCGGCCGCGCCCCTTGGCATCCAGGAGGCGCTGCACCGCGGGCGGCGAGAAGGCGTCGGCGGCGACGCCGTAGACGGTGTCGGTGGGGATGACGATGAGGTCGCCGCGGCCGATCGCCTGACGCGCGTTGCGCATCCCGGCGAGGAGCTGCGCCTCGTCGCTGCAGTCGAAGATGGGGGACATGACGGTTCGATTCTACGCGGGGCGGGTTCGGGACGAGCTCGACGTCTTCTGATCAGGGACGCACGGCGGTGGTGGCGCGATCGCGCAGCGTCAGATCGCGATGGGTGGCCGCGGCCCGCCAGCCGTCCGCCGCGAGCAGCTCCCGGATCGGAGCGCCCTGCAGCTCACCGTGCTCGATCACCAGCGTCCCCCCGGGCCGGAGCAGTCGCAGTGCGCGCGTGCTGAGGACGCGGACGACGTCGAGACCGTCCTCTCCGCCGTAGAGGGCCAGCGCCGGATCGAACAGCCGGACCTCCGGATCGCGGGGGATCGCCTGCGCCGGCACGTACGGCGGGTTGGAGATGACGACGCTCGCGGTGCCGTCGAGCTCGGGGAACGCGTCTGCCAGGTCCGAGAGCACGAGGGTGAGGTTCTCGACGCCAGCGACGTTGCGTCGGGCCCAGGCGTGCGCCTCCGGAGAGAGCTCAGCGGCGTACACCCGGGCGTGCGGCACCTCGGTGGCCATCGCGAGCGCGATCGCGCCGCTGCCGGTGCCGAGGTCGACCCCGATCGGTGACGGCTCCCCCGAACCCAGGAGAGCGTCGATCGCGTACTGCACCACCGTCTCCGTCTCGGGACGCGGGACGAAGACGCCAGGGCCGACCGCGAGCTCCAGGTGCCGGAACGGCGCGGTTCCGGTGAGGTGCTGCAACGGCTCCCTGCGCGCGCGGCGGTCGACGAGGGCGTCCAGCGCCGCCGCGTCGTCATCGGTGAGCCGGTCGCCGCGGATCACCGCCGCCTGCACCTCTCCCCTGCGCTGTCCGCGGACGTGTCCGGCGAGCAGCTCCGCATCGACGAGGGGGTCGGGCACGCCGGCGTCGGCGAGACGCTGCGCCGCGGCGCGCACGGCGGCGGCGAGGGAGAGGTCGGGCATGGCTCCAGCGTAGAGTGCGCGACCGTCACAATGCCCCGTCCCCCATCGCGCTCGCCTAGGCTGGATCGGCAGCGCACCCGCACAGGAAGGCTCCCCCATGTCCGGCATCCACCCCGACATCACCACCGCTTTCGGGAACACCCCGCTCGTCCGCCTCAACCGCGTGACCGAGGGCCTCGGCGCCACCGTGCTCGCGAAGCTCGAGTACTACAACCCGGCGTCCAGCGTGAAGGACCGCATCGGCATCGCCATGATCAACGCCGCCGAGGCCGCCGGTGAGCTCGCCCCCGGCGGGACGATCGTGGAGTCGACGAGCGGCAACACCGGCATCGCCCTCGCCATGGTGGGCGCCGCGCGCGGCTACCGCGTCATCCTCACGATGCCCGCCTCGATGTCGAAGGAGCGCCGCGTGCTGCTCAAGGCGTTCGGCGCGGAGATCGTCCTCACCGACCCCACGAAGGGCATGAAGGGGGCGATCGAGGAGGTCAAGCGCATCGTCGACGAGACCCCGGGCGCCATCTGGATCCGCCAGTTCGAGAACGCGGCGAACCCGCAGATCCACCGCGAGACCACGGCGCAGGAGATCCTGCGCGACACCGACGGCGCGGTCGACATCTTCATCGCCGGCGTGGGCACGGGCGGCACGGTCACCGGCACCGGGCAGGCCCTGAAGGCGGCGAAGCCCGAGGTCCAGGTCATCGCCGTCGAGCCCAAGGACTCCCCCGTCCTGACCGAAGGGCACCCCGGACCGCACAAGATCCAGGGCATCGGCCCGAACTTCGTGCCCGACGTGCTCGACCGCGAGGTGCTCGACGAGATCATCACGGCGGAGTTCGAGGACTCGCTGCGCGTGGCCCGCGCGCTCGCGGCGAAGGAGGGTCTGCTGGTCGGCATGTCCTCCGGTGCCGCCGTCTCGGCCGCGCTGACCGTCGCCGCGCGCCCGGAGAACGCCGGCAAGACCATCGTCGTGATCATCCCGGACACCGGCGAGCGGTACCTCTCCACCGCCCTGTTCGAGGATCTGCGCGAGGACTGAGGTCGTCGATGGGCATGATCGGGCGAATGCGCGAGGACATCGCCGCCGCGCGCCTTCGCGACCCGGCCGCGCGCACCGCGGTCGAGGTCGCGCTGCTCTACCCGGGGCTGCACGCGATCTGGGCGCACCGCATCTCGCACGCGCTGTGGCGGCGGCGCCTCCGGCTCCTCGCCCGCACCGGGTCGCAGGTCGCCCGGTGGCTGACGGGCGTCGAGATCCATCCCGGCGCCCGGATCGGCCGACGCTTCTTCATCGATCACGGCATGGGCGTCGTCATCGGCGAGACGGCGGAGATCGGTGATGACGTGCTGATGTACCACGGTGTGACCCTCGGCGGCCGGACCAGGGACGTCGGCAAGCGGCACCCCACCCTGCAGGACGGCGTGGCCGTGGGCGCGGGGGCGAAGATCCTCGGCCCCGTCACGGTCGGAGCCCGTTCGGTGGTGGGCGCCAACGCCGTGGTCACCAAGGACGCCCCCGCCGACAGCGTGCTCGTGGGTGTGCCGGCGAAGCCGCGTCAGCGGACCGCCGGTGAGGACACCAGGGCGCTGCTGACCGCCCCGGACTACTCCATCTGACGCGCAGCCCTTCGACCCGAGCGACGGCCGCTGCGGCCCTCCATCCGGCGCCGCAGGAAGATGAGCGGCAGCAGCACGCTGCCGAGCGCCGTCACGAGCCAGACGATGACGGCGCCCAGCAGCCACCCGGTCAGGTCGACGATGCGCAGGCCCCCGATGGGAAGCAGCACGACGACCATGAGGGCGATGAGCGTGGAGAAGATCCCGATGCCGCCCATGAGCACGGGCGCATAGCGGTCGGCGAGCCTGCTGACCCACGGCGACAGAACGCTCTGCAGCACGGCGAACACGACGATGCACACGACGAACCCCCACCACTGGTCCCACTGGATCTGGAAACCGTCGAGGAGGAGGTCCGCCGCCAGCAGACCGAGGCCGGCCGACACGAGGTACATCAGGCCGCGATACAGGAGTGTGATCACGGGGCGAGCCTAGCGCGGCACCGGGGCGCGGTCATTGCGCGACGAAGAACGGGACGGCACCGACCAGGATGCCGATCCCCAGCATCACGAGCGACACGATGACCGCGCGCCACAGCACCTTGCGATGGTGGTCTCCGAGGTTCACCCCGGCGAGGGAGACGAGCAGCAGGATCGCGGGCACGAGCGGGCTCTGCAGATGCACCGGCTGCCCGGTGATCGAGGCCCTGGCCATCTCGACCGGATCGATGCCGAAGTTCGCCGCGCTCTGGGCGAGCACGGGGAGGATCCCGAAGTAGAAGGCGTCGTTCGACATGAAGAACGTGAACGGGATGGACAGCACGCCCGTGATCGGGGCGAGGAACGGGCCGAGTGCGGGCGGCAGCACGTTCGTGATCCACGTCGCCATCGCGTCGACCATGCCGGTGCCGGAGAGGACCCCCACGAGGACGCCGGCGGCGATGACCATCGACACGACGCCGACGATGCTCGGGGCGTGCGCGACGATCTCCGCCGCCTGGTCCTTGATGCCGCGGAAGTTGACGACGAGCGCGATGCCCGCGCCGACCATGAACACGTAGGGCAGCGGCAGGATGTCGATCACCAGGAGCACCATGACCGCGACGGTCAGGAGGAGGTTGAACCAGATCAGCCGCGGACGCAGGGTCGGGCGGGCGGGATCCAGCATGGTGTCGGCCATCGCCGTGTCCGCGGGGTCGACGCTCCCGGCGGCGACCGGAGCGTGTCCGCCGGCGACGACGACGAGGTTGCCGGTGCGCAGCGAGGCACGAGCGCCCGGCTTGAGCTCGGCGCCGCGGAAGATCCGGGGCACCGAGGAGAGGACGCCGCCGTCGGCTCCGGTGAGCCGGCCGTCCGCGTCGATCCGCCCCAGACGCCGCCGCTCCCCCAGCCCGAGGAGCCAGGCGAAGCCGAGCGTCACGACGATGCCTGCGCCGAGGGCGGGGAGCATCGGCACGAAGATCTCCGTCGGCTGGACACCGAGTGCGGTCGCGGCGCGCACGGTCGGGCCGCCCCACGGGACGATGTTGAGCGTGCCGTTCATGAGGCCGGCGACACAGGTGAGGACGACGGGGCTCATGCCGAGGCGGAGGTAGATGGGCAGCATCGCGGAGGTCGTGATGATGAAGGTCGTCGAGCCGTCGCCGTCGAGGGACACCGCGCCCGCGAGGATCGCCGTCCCGAGCACCACCTTCGCGGGGTCGTCGCCGAGCACCCGCGTGATCAGCCGGATGAGGGGATCGAAGAGGCCGACGTCGATCATGATGCCGAAGAACATGATCGCGAACATCAGCAGCGCGGCCGTGGGCGCCATGGTGCCGATCGAGTCGAGGATCATGTCGCCGAGCCCGAGCCCTGCTCCCGCGAAGAGCCCGAAGGCGGTCGGCACGAGGATCAGGGCCACCATCGGGGTGAGGCGCTTGGTCATGATCAGCGTCATGAACACGAGGACCATCGTGAAGCCGAGGATGACGAGCACACCCTCCGGCGGCACGAAGGCCACGTCGTAGGTCGGTGCCTCCTCCTCGGCGGCAGCGATCAGCGCGGTCGATGCGTGGAACATGCGTGACTCCTTCGTCGTCGCTCCGTCATCGCTGACGGATCCTGACGAGGCTAGGGAATCCGGAGACGCCGAGCGCGGTATGCCGCATAACCGCGCCTTGTGCGCGTACCGTGACTTCTGCGCATATTGCGCGTCGAGGAGGTGTCGATGTCCCCGCGGAGACGGGTCCGGTTCGCGACCCGCGCGCTGCTGCTGCACCTCGCCGCCGTCGCCCTCGTCGTGACGCTGTGCACGGGCGTGTACCTCGCCCTCGCGGTCCAGCAGCTGCGCGCCGAGGCGGAGTCGACCGCGCTCGGCATCGCGAGGACCTTGGCCGAGGACGCGCAGGTGCGGGCGGCGGTCGCCGCCATCTCCGCGTCGGACGACGAGCCGGACGCGGAGGCGCTGCGCGACGGAGACCTGCAGCAGATCGCCACCGACGTCATGGCCCGCACCGGGGCCCTGTTCGTCGTCATCACGGACGATGAAGGCATCCGACTCGCCCATCCGCTGCCCTCGCGGATCGGCGAGGTCGTGAGCACCCCGTTCGCCGCGGTGCTGGCGGGACGCGAGGTGGTCGACTGGCAGACCGGCACGCTCGGCGAGTCCGCCCGCGCGAAGGTGCCGGTGCGCGACGACTCCGGCACGCCGGTCGGCGAGATCAGCGTCGGGTTCGAGCGCAACGGCGTCTTCGACGACCTGCCGCCGCTGCTCGCCGCTCTCGGTCTGACCGCCGCCGGCGCGCTCGCCCTCGCCCTCCTGACCTTCCTCCTCCTGCGCCGGCGCTGGGAACGGTTGACCATCGGCGTGCAGCCCGAGGAGCTGGTCGCCCTCGTGCAGAATCAGACGGCGGTGCTCGACGGCGTCGGCGACGGCGTGCTCGCGGTCGATCAGGACGGCGTCGTGCGCGTGAGCAATGCCGCGGCGGACCGGCTTCTCGGGCTCCACGATCCGGTCGGCCGCACCGTGGACGCGCTGCCCCTCCCCCCTGTCGTGCGCGACACCGCCACCGGGGCTCGCGACCGCGCGGAGGCCGTCGTGGGCGATCGGATGCTGTACCTCGAGTCGCGCGCGGTGCGACGCGACGGGCGCGCACTCGGCGATGTGCTGATCGTCCGCGACCGCACCGACCTCATCGCCCTGACCGAGCGGCTGGAGGCCGTCCGGACGATGACCTCCGCGCTGCGTGTCCAACGCCACGAGTTCGCGAACCGCCTCCATGTGGCCGCGGACCTCATCGACGCCGGTCGCGTCGACGACGCCAGGGCGTTCCTCGACGAGCTGGTGAGCCGCGGTCCGGTGGCGTTCCCCGTCACCGGACTCGACCTCGTGGGCGACCCGTTCCTGCACGCCTTCCTCGGAGCCAAGGGCGTCGAGGCCGCCGAACGGGGCGTCGCCCTGCGGATCGCGGCGGACACCCAGGTGATCGGCACCGTCCGTCGAGCGGAGGACGTGGCCAGCGTGCTCGGCAACCTCGTGGACAACGCGGTCGTGGCCGCCGTCGCGGGCGCGCGGGAGCCGCGGTGGGTGGAGGTCTCGGTGCTGAGCGACGGTGACGCGCTCGTCGTCACGGTGGCCGACTCCGGCGAGGGGCTCCGCCCGTCCGACCCCCGGCCGCACGCCGACGACGGGAGCGCGGACTCCGTGCACGGACACGGCATCGGACTGCCGCTCGCGACGGAGATCGCCCGCCGCAGCGGCGGCGACCTCTGGATCATCGACTCCGGCGGTCCCGATCACGGCGCGGTCTTCGCCGCCCGGCTCGGGGATGCCGTCGACCCCGCTCCGCGTGTCCCGAAGGAGGACCGATGACCGAACCGCTGCGCGCGCTCATCCTCGACGACGACTTCCGGGTGGCTGACCTGCACCGGACGATCGTGGACGATCAGCCCGGATACACCGTGACCGGGACCGCGCGATCCTGCGCCGAGGCGCGCGACCTCGTGCGCTCGACACGCCCCGACCTCCTGCTCGCCGACGTCTACCTCCCCGACGGGGACGGCATCGGACTCGTCCGCGAGCTCGGGGTCGACGCGATCCTCATCTCCGCCGCGGACGACGCGCCCACCGTGCGCCGCGCACTGCGAGCCGGCGCCGTGGGCTACCTCGTGAAGCCTTTCGACCGACGTGCTCTCACGGGACTCCTCGACCGGTACACCCGCTACCGCAACCTGCTCGCGGGTGATCGGCCCGTCACGCAGGAGGACGTGGACCGCGCGCTGGCGATCCTGCACGGCGGCGGCGAGCCGGTCTCCCTGTCGCGCTCGGCCACCGAGCAGCGCGTGCTCGCGGCGCTCGGCGACGGCGAGGCTTCAGCGGCGGAGGTCGCCGAGCGGGTCGGCATCTCCCGGGCCACGGCGCAACGGCACCTCGCGGCTCTCGCCACACGGACCATCGTCGAGGTGCGCTTGCGCTACGGGTCGACCGGGCGTCCCGAGCACCGGTACGCCGCGCGCACCTGACGCCGTCGCGGCGGCCGCTCAGCCCTCGGAGCCGACGGCGGCCAGACGGGCCTCTTCGTCGGCGGCGATGGCGCTCTCGATGATGGGGTCGAGCGCGCCGTCCATGACCTGATCGAGGTTGTACGCCTTGAACCCGGTGCGGTGATCCGCGATCCGGTTCTCGGGGAAGTTGTAGGTGCGGATGCGCTCCGAGCGGTCCATGCCGCGGATCTGCGACTTGCGCGCGTCCGAGGCGGCCGCATCGAGCTCCTCCTGCTGCTTGGCCAGCAGCCGGGCACGCAGCACCCGCATCGCCGCCTCGCGGTTCTGCAGCTGCGACTTCTCGTTCTGCATCGACACGACGATCCCGGTGGGCACGTGCGTGATGCGGACAGCGGAGTCGGTGGTGTTCACCGACTGTCCGCCGGGGCCCGACGAGCGGAACACGTCGATCTTCAGATCGTTCTGATCGATCTGGATCTCCTCGGGCTCGTCCACCTCGGGGAACACGAGCACGCCGGTCGTGGAGGTGTGGATGCGGCCCTGCGACTCCGTGGCGGGAACCCGCTGCACGCGGTGCACGCCGCCCTCGTACTTCAGATGCGCCCAGACACCCTGTGCGGGGTCGGACGAGGAACCCTTGATGGCGACCTGGACGTCCTTGTAGCCGCCGAGGTCGGACTCGTTGCGCTCGAGCAGCTCGGTCTTCCACCCCTTCGACGCGGCGTACTGCACGTACATGCGCAGCAGATCCGCGGCGAACAGGGCCGACTCCGCGCCGCCCTCCCCCGCCTTGATCTCCATGATCACGTCGCGGGCGTCGTCCGGGTCGCGCGGGATGAGGAGGCGCCGCAGGCGCTCCTGCGCCGCCTGCACGCCCTCTTCGAGGGCGGGGACCTCCGCGGCGAAGGCCTCGTCCTCACGGGCCAGTTCCCGCGCCGCCTCGAGATCGTCGACGGCAGCCGTCCACGCCTCATGCGCCGCCACGATGCGCGACAGCTCGGCATACCGACGGTTCACGCGCTTGGCGCGAGCCGCGTCGGCGTGCACCGCCGGGTCGGAGAGCTCCTCCTGGACCCGGCGATGCTCGTCGATCAGAGTCTGGACGGACTCGAACACGTCGGTCCTCAGCGGATGTTGTTGTCGTGCCCGTGAGCGCCCGAGGGCAGCGTCGGGATGGACTTCTGCATCTGCACGAGGAACTCCACGTTGGAGTGGGTCTCCTTCAGCTTGCCGAGCACGACCTCCAGGGCCTGCTGCGGGTCGAGGCCGGCGAGAGCACGGCGCAGCTTCCAGGTGATCTTGACCTCGTCGGCCGAGAGCAGCATCTCCTCGCGGCGGGTGCTGGACGCGTTGACGTCGACCGCCGGGAAGATCCGCTTGTCGGCCAGCTGACGCGACAGCCGCAGCTCGCTGTTGCCGGTGCCCTTGAACTCCTCGAAGATGACCTCGTCCATCTTGGAACCGGTCTCGACGAGCGCGGTGGCGAGGATCGTGAGGGATCCGCCGTTCTCGATGTTGCGCGCGGCACCGAAGAAGCGCTTCGGCGGGTAGAGCGCGGACGCGTCGACGCCGCCGGTGAGCACGCGGCCGGACGCCGGAGCGGCCAGGTTGTACGCGCGCCCGAGGCGGGTGATCGAGTCGAGCAGCACGACCACGTCGCGGCCCAGCTCGACGAGGCGCTTGGCCCGCTCGATCGCGAGCTCGGCGACCGTCGTGTGGTCCTCCGCGGGGCGGTCGAAGGTGGAGGCGATGACCTCGCCCTTCACGGTGCGCTCCATGTCGGTGACCTCTTCGGGGCGCTCGTCGACGAGCACGACCATGAGGTGGACCTCGGGGTTGTTCTGCGCGATCGCGTTGGCGATCTGCTGCAGGACGATCGTCTTGCCGGCCTTGGGCGGTGCGACGATGAGGCCGCGCTGGCCCTTGCCGATCGGCGCGACGAGGTCGATGATCCGCTGCGTGAGCTTCTCCGGAGCCGTCTCCAGCCGCAGACGCTCCTGCGGGTAGAGCGGGGTGAGCTTGCCGAACTCCACGCGGGTGGCCGCATCGTCGACCGAGAGGCCGTTGATCGAGTCGACCTTGACCAGGGCGTTGTACTTCTGCCGACCCTGCTGCTCGCCCTCGCGCGGCTGCTTGATGGAGCCGACGACGGCGTCGCCCTTGCGGAGATTGTACTTCTTGACCTGGCCGAGCGAGACGTATACGTCGCTCGGGCCGGCCAGGTAACCGGTGGTGCGCACGAAGGCGTAGTTGTCGAGCACGTCGAGGATGCCGGCGATCGGGATGAGGACGTCGTCCTCGGTGATCTCCGTCTCGAACTCGTCGACCTGGCCGCCGCTGCGACGCTTGTTGCGCTGACGGTTGCGGCCGTTGCCGTTACCCGACTGGTCGTCGTCGGCCGGCGCGTTCTGCGCCTGCTCCTGACCGCCGCCCTGGCCACGGCCACGGTTGCGGTTGCGGTTGCGGCTGCGGCCCCGACCGCCCTGCTCCTCGCCGTTGTCGGCCTCGCCGGACGAGTCCTTCGAGGGAGCGTCCGCCTCGGCCTCGTTCTTCGCGGCAGCGCCGTCGTTCTTCGACTCGCTCTTCGCCGCGTCGTTCTTGGCGCGGCCGCCCTGGGCGGTGCCCGCGTCGGCGGTCTCCGCCGCGCTGTCGGCCGGTGCGGCCTCGGCCTTCTCGGTCTTCGCCTCCGAGGCCTCGGCATCCGCCTTCTTCGTGCGACGGCCGCGGGCGGACTTGGGGGCCTCGGCGGGCGCCTCGGTGGTCTCGGCAGCCGGTGCCGCTTCGGCCGGTGCGGCCTCGGCCGGAGCCTCGGCGTCCGCCTTCTTCGCCCGCGTGCGGCGCGGAGCCTTCGCCTTCGGGGCCGCCTCCGCCGCCTCGGCGGAGTCGCCGGCAGCCGCAGGGGCCTCCGCCGAGCCGGACTCCTCCGCGGCCTTGGCCGCCTTGGCCGCAGCCGTAGCGGTGTTCGCCCGACGCGGTGCGCGCTTCTTGGCCGGAGCGGATTCGGTCGCCTGCTCGGCGACGGGGGCATCGGCGGTCGGAGCCGCCTGATCGTTCTGGGTCTCGGAGAGGTTCTCCACGAGTACTCCCTTATAGGTCATGGGAAATGAGCGTGAACGCGCACAACGGGTGCTGCGCACGATCGCACGGGCTGACGCTCGGCGTCAGCCAGCCTCGGCACTTGGGCCTCAGGGGTTCGCGTGCGGGTCTTGCAAGAGATGCAATGGGGCCAGATTCACGAATGCTACGTGGAGCCCTCCGCTCGATCCCCCACTGTACCACCACGGACGTCGACGGCGAGCAGGAGCGCCTCCCACGGGGTGTCGGTCACCTGATTGGCCACCTCGACGGCGTCCAGACGGCTGCCGGGACCGTCGGCGAGCACGAGCACGCTGGGTCCGGCGCCGGAGACGACCGCCGCGAATCCGGCGGCACGCAGAGCCTGCACGAGGCGCTGCGTCTCCGGCATGGCACCGGCGCGGTAGTCCTGGTGCAGGCGGTCGGCGGTCGCGTCGAGCAGCAGCTCCGGGCTCTGCATCAGCGCGGCGATGAGCAGTGCGGACCGGGACACGTTGAACACCGCGTCGGCCGTGGAGACGTGCGGCGGCTGCAGCGACCGGGCCTGCGAGGTGGACATCGTGTACGCCGGGACGAGGACGAGCGGGGAGACGCCGCGGTGCACGAGGAGCTTCTTGTGCTGCGGGCCGCGCTCCCCCATCCACGCGATCGTGAGCCCGCCGAACAGCGCAGGGGCCACGTTGTCCGGGTGGCCCTCCAGCTCGGTCGCCAGGCGCAGCAGATCGGTGTCGGAGATGTCGACGTCTCCCGCCAGCAGCCCCTTCGCCGCGAGCACGCCGGCAGCGACGGCCGCGCCGGAGGACCCGAGGCCTCGGCCGTGCGGGACGGCGTTCTCGGCCACGATGCGCAGACCGGGCATCGGCCGGCCTGCGTCGGCGAACACGTGGGCGATCGTCCGGACGATGAGGTTGGAGGCATCCCGCGGGATGTCCTCGGCACCGGAACCGGAGACCTCGATCTCGAGCTGCCCCTCGGGGAGCGCCGTCACCTCGAGCCGGTCGTAGATGCTGAGCGCCAGGCCGAGCGTGTCGAAGCCGGGGCCGAGGTTGGCGCTCGTCGCCGGCACCGTCACCTCGACCGTGCGACCCACACGCGCACCGTGCTCCTCGGGGGCGGGAGCCGTGGCCGTCACGGTGGTCACTCGCCTTCCACCCGGAGGACGGACACCACGCGGGCGACGACGTCGCTGCCCGCGAGCACGTCCACCGTGTCGCTGAGGGCCTGCTCCGTCGCGCGATGCGTGCCGATGATGAGGCGTGCGGTCGGCTCGTCCTCCCCCTCGACGGTCTGGACGACGGTCGCGACGGACACCCCGCCGTCGCTGAGGATACCGGCGACGGTCGCCAGCACGCCGGGGGCGTCGGAGACCTCGAGGGTGATCTGGTAGCGCGTGGTCACGTGGCCGATGGGCACGACGGGGAGGTTCGCCCGGGTGGACTCGCCCACGCCGACGCCGCCGGCGATGTGCCGACGAGCGGCGGAGACCACGTCGCCGAGCACGGCCGAGGCCGTCTGGATACCGCCCGCGCCGGCGCCGTAGAACATGAGGGAGCCCGCCGCCTCGGCCTCGACGAAGACGGCGTTGTTGGCACCGTGCACGGAGGCGAGAGGGTGGGCGACCGGCACGAGGGCGGGGTAGACCCGCACCGAGATGGACTCGGCGCCGTCGGCCTCGATGCGCTCGCAGACGGCGAGCAGCTTGATCACGAAGCCCGCCGCGCGGGCCTCCTCGATCATCGACGCCGTGATGGTGGTGATCCCCTCGCGGTGCACCGCCTCCAGCGGCACCGCGGTGTGGAAGGCGAGGCTGGCGAGGATCGCGGCCTTCTGCGCGGCGTCGTAGCCTTCGACGTCCGCGGTCGGGTCGGCCTCCGCATATCCGAGGCGCTGCGCGTCCGCCAGCACGTCGGCGAAGTCGGCGCCCTCGGTGTCCATCCGGTCGAGGATGTAGTTCGTGGTGCCGTTGACGATGCCCATGATCCGCACGACGCGGTCGCCCGCGAGCGAGTCGCGCAGCGGACGGATGATCGGGATGGCACCCGCGGCCGCCGCCTCATAGTAGACCGAGGCGCCGACGCGATCCGCCGCCTCGAACAGCTCCGGTCCGTGGGTGGCCAGCAGCGCCTTGTTGGCCGTGACGACGTCGGCTCCCGAGCCGATCGCCTGGAGGATGTTGGTGCGGGCGGGCTCGATGCCGCCGATGAGCTCGATCACGATGTCGGCGCCGAGGATGAGCGACTCGGCGTCGGTCGTGAAGAGCTCCTTCGGGAGCTCGACGTCGCGGGGCGCGTCGAGGTCACGGACCGCGATTCCGGCCAGGTCCAGCGCGGCACCCGCGCGGTCGGCCAGTTCGTCGCCGTGGCGGAGCAGGAGGGCCGCCACCTGGGAGCCGACGGCCCCGGCGCCCAGCAGCGCCACGCGAAGTCGTCTGTAGTCAGTCAATGGGTGCTCCTTCGGGGTGGGTCATCGTGCTCCCTCGGGGGCGTGCGCCCCGTCGATGCCCGCGTCGCGGGCCAGCAGGTCGTGGACGGTCTCGCCGCGGACGATCACCCGCGAGCGCCCCTCCCGCACCGCCACGATGGGCGGCCGCGGGACGTGGTTGTAGTTGCTCGCGAGCGAGGCGCAGTAGGCGCCGGTCGCCGGGACGGCCAGCAGATCGCCCGGTGTCACGTCTCCGGGGAGGTACTCGTGGTCGACGACGATGTCGCCGGACTCGCAGTGCTTGCCGACCACTCGGCTCAGCTGGGGCTCGTCCGTCCCCGTCCGCGAGGCGAGGCGGGCGGAGTAGCTGGCACCGTAGAGAGCCGTACGGGCGTTGTCGCTCATCCCGCCGTCGACGCTGACGTACCGCCGCGTGGCCCCGGAGGCGACCGTGACGTCCTTCGTCGTGCCGACCTCGTAGAGGGTCACGCCCGCCGTGCCGACGATCGCGCGCCCGGGCTCGAACGAGAGCGCGGGCACCGCGATGCCCCGCGCCGCGCAGCCCTCGGCGACCGCCGCCACGATGCCGTCGGCCAGCTCGTCGATCGGCGTGGGGTCGTCGACGCGGGTGTAGGCGATGCCGAAGCCGCCGCCGAGGTTCAGCTGCGGCACCGGGCCGTCCTCGAGGAGGGCGGCGTGCAGTTCGAGCACGCGCGACGCGGATTCGCGGAACCCGGCCACGCCGAAGATCTGGGAGCCGATGTGGCAGTGCAGGCCGGCGAACTCCAGCCCCGGGATCTCGCGGATGCGGGCCACGGCGACCTCGGCCTCGGCGAGCGGGAAGCCGAACTTCTGGTCCTCGTGGGCCGTGGCGAGGAAGTCGTGGGTCTCGGCGTGGACGCCGCTGATGACCCGGACCATGACGCGCTGCACGGTGTCCGTCCGGGCCGTGATGGCGGCGAGGCGCTCGATCTCGATCGCGCTGTCGACGACGATCGTGCCGATGCCGAGAGCGACAGCGCGCTCCAGCTCGGCGACCGACTTGTTGTTGCCGTGGAAGCCCAGCGAGGCCGGTGCGACCCCCGCGGCGAGGGCGACCTCGAGCTCGCCGCCGGTGCACACGTCGATGCGCAGCCCCTCGTCGACGACCCAGCGGGCGACCGTCGTGCATAGGAAGGCCTTGCCGGCGTAGTACACCTGCGCGGTCGTGCCGTGCGCCGAGGCGGCGCGGTCGAACGCGTCGCGGAAGGCCCGGGCGCGGCGCCGCACCTCGTCCTCATCGAGCACGAGGAGCGGCGTGCCGTAGGTGCGGGCGAGCTCGGGCGCCGGCACTCCGGCGAGCACCAGGCTGCCGTCGTCGTCGCGCGTGGCCGAAGCCGGCCAGACACCCGGCGCGAGATCGTTCGGATCTTCGGGGACGACGAGCCAGTCCGGAGCGAGCGTGGCGGCAGAGTCGAGCACGGAACACCAATCGTGGGACGGATCTCGGGCGGAGGCGCACATCGAGTTGCCCCGATTCTAGGGCACCCTCTGTCGCTGCCTGGTCACGGTGACACGCCGCGTCAACCCCCTGGGGAGCGGTACCGCCCGGCTCGTAGGGTGGGCACGTGGCAGACACCGACAACCGAGACTCCGAGAACCACTCCGCAGCCCCGGCCCGCCCGGGGCTGGTCGCCCGCATCACGGGTCCGGTGATCGCCTGGGCCCTCGCCCGGCGCCCGGTCAGGGCCGTGCTGCTGTACTCCGAGCGCCGTGGCCCGATGCTCGCCGACAGCGTGACCTACCGGGCCCTGTTCAGCGTCTTCGCGGGCGTGCTCCTCGGCTTCTCCCTCGCGGCCCTCTGGCTGTCCGGCAACCCGGAGGCCTGGCGCGCGATCATCGACGCCGTGCAATCCGCGGTCCCCGGGCTCATCGGCGAGGGCGGTGTCATCAATACGAACGACCTCCGGACTCCGGCCTCGTTCTCGATCGCCGGCATCATCTCCCTCGTCGCGCTGGTCGGTGCCGCTCTCGGCGCCATCGGCTCGCTCCGCACGGCCATCCGGACCATCGCCGGCACGATCCAGGCGGACATCCTGTGGATCTGGGTCATCGTCCGCAACCTCCTGCTCGCCGTCGGCATCGGGCTCGCGTTCGTGCTCGCCGCCGGGATCACCTTCATCGGACAGCTCGGGGTGACCTGGATCGGCGATCTGCTCGGGGTGCCGTCGGATTCGCCGCTGCTCGCCTGGACGGTCCGTCTCCTGTCGCTGCTCGTGGTCTTCATCCTCGATGCGGCCCTGATCGTCGGCGCCTTCCTCCTGCTGTCCGGCGTCCGGCCCGCCGCGCGCTCCCTGTGGAGCGGCGCCTTCCTCGGCGCCTTCGGCCTCATCGTGCTGCAGCAGCTCTCCGGACTGTTCGTGGGCGGAGCGACGAGCAACCCCCTCCTCGCGTCGTTCGCCTCGCTCCTCGCGCTCCTAATCTGGCTCCAGCTGTCCACGCAGGTCATCCTCGTCGCGTGCGCCTACATCGTGACCGCCGAAGAGGAGCGCGGCGACCGCCTGCACGAACGGTTCGGTGCGCGGACGTTCGTGCAGCGACGGCTGCAGCGCGCCGAGGTCGACGTGAAGATCGCGACGGCCGAGCTGCGCGACGCCCAGCGCGCGGCGGCCGAGGAGAACGGCACCGCCGCCCCGGAGTGAGGTCCTTGTTGTGACCGGAATCGATAGTATGGTCACAACGAGAGGGGACGCATGTCCGCACCACGACGGCACACCGTGACCGTTCCCGGCGCCGCGGTGTCGGTCCTGGAATGGCGCCCCTCCGGCGAGACGCAGACACCCGTGCTGCTGCTGCACGGCGGCGGGGCCGACAGTGCGGAGCTCTCCTGGGGCGAGGTCGGGCCGGCGCTGGCGGCGGCCGGACACCGCGTCCTCGCGCCGGACCACCCCGGCTTCGGACGCAGCCCACGCCTCGATGCGTCGCTGACCCAGGAGCGCCTGGTGCAGTACGTCGGCGACCTCGTCGACGCTCTCGAGCTGCACGCGTATGCCATCGGGGGTCTTTCGATGGGCGCGGGGATGGCGCTGGGCCATCTGCTCGACCGCCCGGACGGAGCACACGCCGCTGCCCTCCTCGGCAGTTACGGCCTGATGCCGCGCCTGACGGACGGCACCTTCGGGCCCCTCTCGCACCTGTCGACGTTCCTGCTCCTGCGTTCGGGCCTGCTCGGTGCGATGACACGCGTCTACGCACGCGACCGGAAGGCGATGACGCGAGGCCTCCAGGATCTCGTGCGCTCCCCCGACGCCCGCACCCCTGGTCTCGTCGACGCGGTGCTCGCCGAGGCCGCGACCGGCTCCGGTCTCACGACGTTCGGCGACTGGCAGCGGGATCAGGTGCGGCCGTTGCGACTCCGCACCGACTACCGTGATCGACTCGCCGAGATCCGCGTCCCGGTCCTCCTCGTGCACGGCGACCGCGACTCCGGTGTCCCTCTCCGGCGGGTCGAGGAGGCCGCGGAGATCCTGCCCGACGGGCAGCTCCTCGTGGCCCCCGGCGCCGGGCACTGGGTGCAACGGGACCGTCCCGACCTCGTGATCCCCGCCCTGCGCGACTGGTTCGCCCGAGGCTCCGATGCCTAGGCCGCTCGTGCCCGACCGTCGGGGACGCATCCTCGACGCGGCGGAGCGCATGGTCCTGGCCGAGGGCTTCGACGCGATGAACGTCGCCGCGATCGCGCGCGCGGCCGGTATCGGCAAGGGCGCCGTCTACCTGGAGTTCGCGGCGAAACGCGACATCCTCGATGCCCTGCTCCAGCGCGGCACCGTGCGGATCGCCGACGCCGTCGCCCGCACCGCGGGACCGCAGCCGTCGCTCAGCGCCCTCTACCGCGCCACGGCGGCGGCGCTGCTCGGCGACGAGCTCATGACGGCCGCGTTCCTCGACGACGCGGGAGTGCTCGGCGCCCACGTCGCCGCGCAGCCGACCTCCCGGTACCGGACGCGTCACGAACGGGTCGTCGCCGGGATCCGTGACCTCCAGCGCCAGGGCCGGATCGTGCCGGATGTGGAGCCCGAAGCCCTGGCCCTCGCTCTCTCCAGCGCCACCCTCGGACTGCTCTCGGCCGCACGCACGCTGGGTCCCCTGGATCGCGCGACCTTGGAGAGCGCGATCGACACCGTCGGCCGGATGGCCGCGAGCTTCGAGACGGAGTGACATGCATCACGAGACATCGGGTCCCCCGGGGACACCACCGCTTCTGCTCCTGCACGGCGGCGGGGTCGCCGGGTGGATGTGGGAGCCGCTGCGCGGACACCTCGATCCCGCGCGCCGGGTCGTCGTCCCGGACCTCCCCGGTCACGGCCGCAGCGCGAGCGTCGACTACGCATCGCACGGGGAGACGGTGGCGGCGCTCGTCCCCCTGCTGGAGCGGGAGACCGGACCGGCCACCGTCGTCGGCTTCTCCCTCGGCGCGCAGCTCGCCGTCCTGCTGGCGGCACGACGCCCGGACCTCGTCGCCGACGCCGTCGTCATCAGCGCTCAGGCGGAGCCGATCCGGGCCGTCGGGCCCACTCTGGCGCTGCTCCGCCTCACCGCCGGACTCGCCAGGAACGAGCGCTTCGCCCGTCTGCAGGCACGAGAGCTGTTCATCCCGGAAGAACTGCTTCCCCGCTACCTGGAGACCTCCGCCGCCCTCTCACGCACGACGCTGCTGCGCGCGGTCGAGGAGAACCTGCGTTTCACACCGCCGCCCGCGTGGCGTGCGCATCCCGGTTCGGCGCTGGTGCTCGTCGGCGCGGAGGAGAAGCCGCTCATGCGCCGCTCCGCCGCGCTGCTGAACCGCGTGCACCCGCGCAGCACGCTCGAGATCGTCGAGGGGTGCGGTCACGGCATCCCCCTGCAACGGCCGGCGGAACTCGCCGCGCGCCTGCAGGAGCGCCTGCCCGGGTGAACCGGGGTCCGCTCAGCGGTCGCAGGTGCCCTTCGCCTGGAGTGCCTCGTCGGTGACGATCGCGCCGTCCGCATCGACGTCGATCACGGCGTCGTCGCCGACGATCTCGACCCCCGTCAGCGTGAGACCGGCCGGGAGCTGGTCGGCGATGCACACCCGTCGTGGCTGGGTGATCCCCTCGCCGAGGGAGCCGAGCGACGACCCGACGCGGTCGAGGTCGACCTCCACGCCGCCGACGCTGGCCGCCACCGGCGTGAGTTCGAGGTCGCCCTCGACGGCGCCGGGGGTGAACGTGACGGACACCGGGACCGCCGTCCCGAGCACCGCGAAGGAGCCGCCGAGCGTCGCGTTCGGCGCGGCGAACTCGACCGTGTCGACGGGCAGGTCGGTGTCCGAGAGCAGAGCGGTGAACTGCTCCTGGTCGATGCGGATGGTGCCGTCGGCGCCATCGAGGTCGCCGCCGCGCAGCGGGACGCCCGTCGCGGTGACGTCGGCCGCCCCCGTGATGCCCTGCAGCGTCACGGCGTCGGTCGACAGGCGCAGGATGTCGAGGCGGCCGGCGAGCAGCTGCGGCAACAGGATCCCCTCGGTCTCGACATCGAGCTGCTGGTCGGCGGGCAGGTCGAGCTGCTCGATCACCATCGACCGCACGACGCCGGGGAGCACGGCACGGGCGACGAGCTCCGCCGCGACCACGAGGGCGGCGAGCACGACCACGACGATGAGGACGACCCAGGGCCACCGGCGCCGCCGCGGCGCTGCGCTCTTCCGCCGACCGTCCGCCGGGTCGGGGACCACGAGCGTCGGGTGCTCGTCCGAGGGCTTCGGGTACGGGAGGGTCGGGTTGTCGTCGCTCATGGCGCTCCCTACATGCGCTCGGGCGCGGAGACGCCGAGCAGGTCGAGCCCGTTGCGGAAGACCTGGCCGGCGGCGTCGTTCAGCCACAGGCGCGTGCGGTGCACGTCCTCGACCGGGGCGTCGCTCAGGGGGATCACCCGGCAGTTGTCGTACCAGCGGTGGTACAGCCCGGCGAGCTCCTCCAGGTAGCGCGCGACGCGGTGCGGCTCACGCACCTCGGCGGCGAACGCGACGATGCGCGGGAACTCCTGCAGCGCGCCCAGCAGCGCCGCCTCGGTCTCGTGCGTGAGCGTCTCCGGGGCGAAGACCGAGCGGTCGATGCCGGAGTCGGCGGCGTTGCGCGCGACGTTGTGGGTGCGGGCGTGTGCGTACTGCACGTAGAACACCGGGTTGTCGTTCGTGCGCTTCTGCAGCAGCTCCGGGTCGAGGTCGAGCGGCGAGTCGGCGGGCGAGCGCTCCAGCGAGTACCGCAGCGCGTCCGTGCCGAGCCAGTCGAGCAGGTCGTCCATCTCGATGATGTTGCCGGCGCGCTTGCTGAGGCGGGCTCCGTTGATCGAGACCATCTGGCCGATGAGCACCTGGATGTTCTTCGCGGGGTCGTCGCCCGCCGCTCCCGCGACCGCCTTGAGGCGGTGCACGTAGCCGTGGTGGTCGGCGCCGAGCAGGTAGATCTTGTCGCGGAAGCCGCGGTCGCCCTTGTTCAGGTAGTAGGCGGCATCGGCGGCGAAGTACGTGTACTCGCCGTTCGAGCGGCGGATGACGCGGTCCTTGTCGTCGCCGAAGTCGGTGGTGCGCACCCAGACGGCGCCGTCCTCGTCGAACACGTGGCCCTGCTCGCGCAGACGGTCGACGGCCTGGTCGATCAGGCTGGAACCCGAGGCGTCCTTCGCGTGGAGGGTGCGCTCGGAGAACCACACGTCGAACGGCACGTTGAAGCGCTCGAGGGAGTGCTTGATCTCGGCGAGCTGGTACTCGTAGCCGAGCTCGCGGGCGACGGCGAGCTGCTCCTCCTCCGGGAGGTCGAGCAGGTCGGGGCGGGCCTCGAGGACGCGGCCGGCCAGCGTCGCGATGTACTCGCCCGGGTAGCCGCCCTCCGGCGTGGGCTCCCCCTTCGCCGCGGCCAGCACGGACGCGGCGAAGCGGTCCATCTGCACGCCCGCGTCGTTGATGTAGTACTCGCGCACCGCACGGGCACCGCTCGCGAGGAGCAGGCGGACGATCGCGTCGCCGAGGGCCGCCCAGCGCGTGTGCGCGATGTGCAGCGGCCCGGTGGGGTTCGCCGAGACGAACTCGACGTTGACGCTCACGCCCTCCTGCGAGGAGTTCGTCCCGTAGGCGGGACCGGCGTCGACGATGACCTTCGCGAGCGCGCCGGCGGCCGCCGCGTCGAGGCGGATGTTGAGGAAGCCGGGGCCCGCGACCTCCACACTCGCGATGCCGTCCACATCGGCCAGTCCGTCGGCGATCTGCTGGGCGAGCTCGCGCGGATTCGTGCCGAAGGGCTTGGCCAGGCGCATGGCGATGTTCGAGGCCCAGTCGCCGTGATCGCGGTTGCGCGGGCGCTCCAGCACGATGTCGGCGGCGGAGAGGTCGAACGGCTCGCCCGGACGTCGTTCCTCGGCGATGGGGGCGAGGACGGCGAGGAGGGCGTGGGCGAGCGTTTCAGGATTCATAGACCCCCCAGTTTACGGGGGTGCGCAGGCCCGTTCCGTCGCCCCGTGTCCCGCCGAGTTTGCGATCCGTCCTCCGTGATCTACTCTCACACCATGAACGCCCCCGCCGCCCCTCGTCGACTGCGCATCGCGGGCGTCGCCGCCGCCCTCCTCGTCGCCGTCGCCGCGGGCGTGATCGGGGTCTGGCGACCGTGGGTTCCGGCGCCGTCGTCCCTCCCGGTCGGCACTGCGGCCGGAGACGAGTCCGCCGCGGTGATCGCTCCTGCACCGCTCGCGCTCCCCGACGAGCCGACCGTCCTCGTCTTCGGCGATTCGTGGACCTACGGCTCTGCCGCGTCCGACCCCACCCTCGGCTACGCGTACGTGCTCGCCGACCTGCTGCACGGCACGACCATCGTGGACGGCGTGCGCGGCAGCGGCTACCTCAAGCCCGGCATCGACGGCCCCACCTTCGGCGAGCGCATCGCGGCGCTGGACCCGACTCTCGACCCGGACCTCGTCATCATCCAGGGCTCCATCAACGACCGGGCACAGGGCGCTGCCGGCTACCGCGAGGCGGTGACCGCCGCGTGGGACGCGCTGACGGCGCTGTACCCGGAGGCGGCGATCGTCGTGCTCGGCCCCGCGCCGCACGAGCTTCCGGTCGGCGCGCAGACGGCACGGATCGACCGGGATCTCGCGGCTCTCGCCTCGGCCCGCGGCTGGTGGTACATCTCCCCCGTCGCGCTCGACTGGATCACCGAGGACAACTATCTCTCCGTCATCGACGTGGAGGTCGGACGCAAGCATCCGTCCACCGACGGCCACCGCTATCTCGCCGAGAAGCTCGCGGCGGCGCTCGACGAACTGCGCGCCGCACCGGTCACGGAGGCCGGTGGGTCGGAGACCACCCCCGACGAGTGATATTGTCGATCGGTACGCCTCCGTAGCTCAGTGGATAGAGCGCCGGTTTCCGGTACCGTAGGTCGCAGGTTCGACTCCTGTCGGGGGCACGTACAGCAAGAGGGATCGTCCACACGGACGGTCCCTCTTCTCGTGCCGCCGGGAGTCCGTCCACGTCCCGCAGCCGAGCCGGGTAGCCTGGATCCGTGCCCTCCCTCCTCATCGCCGGTTCGACGCGCGCCCCGCGCCGTCTGTCGTCCGCGACGCCGATGACGGAGTGGATGCGCGTGGTCCTGCACCCCGGCACCAACGGGTGGACGAGCGTCTGGGGCACCCTCTCGCACGGCGAGATCGCCGGCTGCCCGCCGCCACAGGGATAGGCCGCGCCCGGACGGGGGCGGCGACATCGCGTCACCCATCCATCTGCCGTGAGGTATCCCTGTGTCTTCTTCGTCGTCCCCTGCCCGTTTCCGTCTCGCGCCGCATGAGCTCTGGCGCGGCATCCGTTCCACCGCCCGGAGCGACGTGCTCGGCGGCGGTCTGCTGCTGACCGCCACGCTCGCCGCCCTGATCCTCGCCAACTCCCCCGCCGCCCCCTGGTACGAGGCCGTCAGGGACTTCCGCTTCGGGATCCCGGAGTGGCACCTCGAGCTCAGTGTCGGCGCCTGGGCCGCCGACGCCCTGCTCGCGGTGTTCTTCTTCGTCGTCGGACTGGAGCTGAAGGAGGAGTTCGTCGCCGGGCGTCTCCGTGACCCGCGCCGTGCCGCGCTTCCGATCGCCGCCGCGGTGGGCGGCGTCATCGTCCCCGCCCTCTTCTTCGTCGCGATCAACGCCGCGTCGGGCGCCGAGGTCCTCCGCGGATGGGCGATCCCCACGGCCACGGACATCGCGTTCGCGATCGCGGTGCTCGCCGTCGTCGGCCGCTTCCTGCCGCCCGCCCTGCGGGTGTTCCTGCTAACCCTCGCGATCATCGACGACCTCATCGCCATCACGATCATCGCCACCTTCTACACCGAGACCATCAGCTTCCCCTGGCTGATCCTGGCGCTCCTCCCCCTCGCGGGCTTCGCACTCGCTGTGCAGAACGGCATCCGGTCCTGGTGGATCCTGCTTCCCCTCGCCCTGGCCGTTTGGGCGTTCGTACATGCGTCCGGGGTGCACGCGACGGTCGCGGGGGTGCTGCTCGGCTTCATGGTGCCGGTGCGTCCGACGGAGCGCGCGCGGGTGCGGACCGGGACGGACGCCGACGGCGCCCCGGTCTACGACGGTCTCGCCGCGCACTTCGCGGATCGCTGGGGCATCGTGGCGACCCTCGTCGCCGTGCCGGTGTTCGCCTTCTTCGCGGCCGGGGTCGAGATCGGCGGCGTGGACGGCCTCGTCTCGGCGCTGACCGACCCCATCACGATCGGTATCATCGTGGGGCTCGTGCTCGGTAAGCCCGTCGGCATCCTGCTCACGACCTTCCTGTTGAGTCGCGTACCGGCCCTGCGCCTCGATGAGTCGCTGCGCTGGCCGGATCTCGCGGGCATGTCCCTGCTCGCGGGCATCGGGTTCACGGTCTCGCTGCTGGTGGGCGAGCTCGCGTACGGCAGCAGCAGCGTCGCGGACGATCACGTGAAGATCGGCGTGCTCGTCGGCTCCCTCCTCGCCGCGGTCCTCGGCGGACTCGTGCTCGCAGCACGAAGCCGGCGCGCGCGCGGGGCCGCCTCGGCCGGCTGATGCCCCGGCGCGACGGCCGGCCTCAGGCGATCTCGAGGTTGCCGGCCGTCGCGCTGCCCGGCGGTTCCGGTACCAGGTAGAGCCCGGTGGGGCTGTTGGCCGTGTAGGCGAGCGCGTCGACCCACGCGCGATTCACCTCGGGTCTCCTGCTGCCGAAGTACTGGAAGACGATGCTGCTGTAGGCGTGGATCCAGACGGTGTTCTTCCCGCCGCCGACGCTGGCATCCTCCCGCCAGCTGAACGCGAACGGCTCCCCTCGACGCAGCTTCGCGGTGATGACGAGCTGGATGTGCAGGAGCGCGCGGTCCTCGAGTTCGCATCGTTCGTACGCCTCCCCGTCTCATCCGTCAATGCCCTGAGTCATCCTCGAGGCGGCGCCTAGCGTCGGTCACTCCACGTAGCGAAGGAGCATCCGATGAAGGCGATGACCTACCGCGGACCGTACAAGATCCGCGTCGAGGAGAAACCCGATCCGACGATCCAACACCCCAACGACGCGATCGTGCGGGTCACGAGAGCCGCCGTGTGCGGGTCGGATCTCCACCTCTTCCACGGCATGATGCCCGACACCCGTATCGGGCACACCTTCGGTCACGAGATCGTCGGGGTGGTCGAGGAGGTCGGCTCCTCCGTGGAGACGCTGCGCCCGGGCGACCGGGTGATGGTGCCTTTCAACATCTACTGCGGCTCGTGCTACTTCTGCCGCCGCGGTCTCTTCTCGAACTGCCACAACGTGAACCCGAACGCGACCGCCGTCGGCGGGATCTACGGCTACTCGCACACGACCGGCGGGTACGACGGCGGGCAGGCGGAGCGCGTGCGCGTGCCGTTCGCGGATGTCGGCCCTTCGGTGATCCCGGAGTGGCTCGCCTCCGAGGACGCGCTGCTGCTCACCGACGCGTTCTCCACCGGCTACTTCGGCGCGCAACAGGCGGACATCGCCGAAGGGGACACGGTGGTCGTGTTCGGCGCCGGTCCCGTCGGCCTGGCCGCCGCCCGCTCGGCCTGGTTCCTCGGCGCGGGCCGCGTCATCGTCGTCGACCACCTCGACTACCGGCTCGAGAAGGCACGGGACTTCGCCTTCGCCGAGACGATGCACCTGCACGAAGCCGGTGACATCGTGCTCGCGCTGAAGAAGGCGACCGGCTACCTCGGCGCGGACGTGGTGATCGACGCGGTGGGCGCGGAGGCGGACGGCAGCGTCGTCCAGCACGTGACCGCCGCCAAGCTCAAGCTGCAGGGCGGCTCCCCCGTCGCGGTGAACTGGGCCATCGACAGCGTGCGCAAGGGCGGCACCGTGTCGATCCTCGGCGCCTACGGCCCGCTGGTGACCTCGGTGCGCCTGGGCGACATCATGAACAAGGGCCTCACGGTGCGCGGCAACCAGGCTCCCGTGAAGAGGCAGTGGCCGCGGCTGCTCGAACACATCCAGGCGGGGCACATCCGTCCGTCCGAGTTGCTGACGCACCGCTTCCCCCTGGAGCACATCGCGGAGGCCTACCACGTGTTCTCGTCCAAGCTCGACGACTGCATCAAACCGCTCATCGTCGTCGGAGAGGAATGACCATGCCGTACGAAGGATCTCGACCCATCCCCGCACCGACCCCCGATGAGCTGCGTGCACGGATCCCGGGCTGGGGCGCCGACCTCGCCCCCGAGCACCGCCGCACCTGGCAGCAGCTGGAGGATGTCGGCGACACCGGCGCGCACTGGGACCTCCCCGAGCGTCAGGGCCCCGACCGCGGCCGCGAGCGCTCGATCGAGCACGGCATGCTGCCTCCCGTCTGGGGCACCGCGCAACCGCTGCACGGCGTGTCGGGTGCCATCAGGCGCGTCGCCTACGACCGGTTCAGCGAGACGAAGAACAGCCGCTGGCTGCTGCTCGTGCTGGGCGACCGCGTCGATGCCGTGACCGCGCACGCCCGCTCCCTTATCACCCGGCGGCCGGACGACCCCATCACGCAGACCGGCGTCCTCGCGGAACCGCAGCATCGTCCGCTCGCGTCGCGGTTCGGACGCGGCCGCATCGATCTCCGGCACACCTGGCTCGACCCGATCATCGTCGTGGGGCCCTGGGTGCTGACGGCGGTCCTGGGCGTCCGCGCTCTCCGCCGCCTCGGCCGTCGGCGCTGAGCCGGGACCGAGACGGCGGCGTGGTGGCGCTCAGCGCTGCAGGATGCCCGCGGTGACGACCTCCGGACGGAGATCGAGCCGCCGCAGCAACTGCGCATTGAGCGCCACCACGATCGTCGACAGCGACATGAGCACCGCGCCGACCGACATCGGCAGCACGAAGCCGATCGGAGCGAGCACACCCGCCGCGAGCGGGACGGAGAGCAGGTTGTACCCGGCCGCCCACCAGAGGTTCTGCCTCATCTTCCGGTACGAGGCGCGGGAGAGCTCGATCACCGACAGCACCGCACGCGGGTCGTCTCCGGCGAGGATGACCCCGGCGGAGGCGATCGCCACGTCGGTGCCGGCGCCGATCGCCAGGCCGACGTCGGCCTGAGCGAGCGCGGGCGCGTCGTTCACGCCGTCGCCCACCATCGCGACCCTGCGGCCCTCGTGCTGCAGCTCCTGCACCTTCGCGGCCTTGTCCTCCGGCCGGACGCCCGCGAACACGCGGTCGATGCCGAGGTCGGCCGCGACGGTGTGCGCGACGGCCTCCGCGTCGCCGGTGATCATCACGACCTGGACACCGAGCGCGTGCAGGGCGTCGACCGCGTCCCGCGACTCCGGGCGCACCTCGTCCGCGAGCTTGAGCGCCCCGATGACGTGTCCATCCCGCAGCACATGCAGGATGATCGCGCCGTCCGCACGCCAGCCCTCCGCAGCGGGGAGCTCGTGGGCATCCTCCTCCGTGAGCAGGTGCGGGCCGCCGACGCGGATCACCGCACCGTCCACCGTCGCGGTCACCCCCACCGCCGGCGAGGACGAGAAGTCGCGGCTCGCCGGCACGCGGAGTTCCTTGTCGCGCGCGGCGCGGACGATGGCCTTCGCCAGCGGATGCTCGCTGTCGGCCTCGGCGGCCGCGGCGAGCGCCAGCACCTCCTCCGCGGTCTCCGCACCGGCCAGCGACACCGCGGAGACGACGGGCTCACCCTTGGTCAGCGTGCCGGTCTTGTCGAACAGCACGGTGTCGACGGTGCGCATGCTCTCCAGGGCCAGCCGATCCTTCACGAGCACCCCGCCACGGGCCGCGCGCTCGGTCGCGATCGAGACGACGAGCGGGATGGCCAGGCCCAACGCGTGCGGGCAGGCGATCACGAGGACGGTGATCGTGCGGATGACGGCGTCGTCCGGCAGGCCGACCGCGCTCCACACCACCGCGGTGATCGCGGCAGCACCGAGCGCGAACCAGAACAGCCAGCCGGCTGCCGTGTCGGCCAGACGCTGTGCGCGGGACGAGGAGTTCTGCGCCTCCGTCACGAGCCGCTGGATCCCCGCGAGCGTCGTGTCGTCTCCGGTCGCCGTGATCTCCACGCGCAGCCCCGAGTCGGTGGCGACGGTTCCCGCGGTCACAGGGTCGCCGGTCGCCCGGGTGACGGTGCGCGACTCCCCCGTCACCATGGATTCGTCCATCGAGGCACGGCCGTCGACGATCCGCCCGTCGGCGGGGATGCTCCCGCCGGGGCGCACCACCACGACATCGCCCACGCGGAGGTCCGACGGGGAGACCCGCACGACCTGATCGCCCTCCACACGCTCCGCCTCGTCCGGCAGCAGCGCGGCCAGCGAGTCGAGGGCAGAGGTGGTCTGCGCCAGAGAGCGCATCTCGATCCAGTGCCCGAGCAGCATGATCACGATGAGGAGAGCGAGCTCCCACCAGAAGTCGAGCTCATGATGCAGCAGGCCGAGGCTCGCTCCCCAGGACGCGACGAACGCCACCGTGATCGCGAGCCCGATGAGCAGCATCATGCCGGGCTGCCGGGCACGGATCTCGCTGACGGCGCCGGTGAGGAACGGCTTCCCTCCCCAGACGTACATGACCGTGCCGAGGACCGGCGACACCCAGACCAGACCCGGGATGTCGGGAAGCGGGTAGCCCACGATCATCGCGAACATGCCCGAGAGCAGCACGGTGGGCACGGCGAGGACGAGCATGATCCAGAACAGCCGCCGGAACTGGGCGACGTGGTCGCCGTGATCGCCATGGCCCCCGTGACCGCCGTGTCCCGCGTGATCGTCGTGCCCGGCGTGCCCACTGTGTCCCGCGTGGTCCGTGTGGTCTCCGTGCGCGGCGTGCTCCGCGTGTCCGGTGTGGTCCGCGGGCGTCCCGGTCCCCGTTCCCGCGAGGTGACCGTGCGCGGAATGGTCGTGATGCGAGGTGCTCATGTCTTCCCTCCAACGTCGATGATGCCGTGCGGGGCCGGATCTGTCGCGGCCCCGCACGGGTGGGGGCTCAGGCCGCCCTGGTGTACTTCGCGGGATCGGCGTCGAATGCCGGCCCGCAGCCCGCGCAGCAGAAGTAGTAGCGGGTGCCCTCGTGGTCGCGGTACAACCCCGCGGCCTCGGCGGTCGCGATCACGACGGGCGTTCCGGCCATCACCGGGCATTCGGCCATGCCCTCGGCCGGCACGGCGAGCAGGTCGGTGCGCCCTTCGGCGGAGACGCCGCTCTGGCGCGGGACGCTGCAGCAGGATCCTGCGGGGGAATCGGACATGTCGGTACTCCTCTGTCTCTCGTTCACGGGGTGTCCACCGCCCTGCTGCGGAAGGACCGCAGGCGGAGGCTGTTGCCGACGACGAAGACGCTGGAGAACGCCATCGCCGCACCGGCGAGCATGGGGTTGAGCAGGCCGAGCGCCGCGAGCGGGATGGCGGCGACGTTGTAGGCGAACGCCCAGAACAGGTTGCCCTTGATCGTGCCGAGCGTGCGGCGGGACAGGCGGATCGCGTCGGCCGCGCTGCGGAGGTCGCCGCGGACGAGCGTGATGTCGCTGGCCTCGATCGCCGCGTCGGTCCCGGTCCCCATCGCCAGCCCGAGGTCCGCCTGGGCGAGGGCCGCGGCGTCGTTCACACCGTCTCCCACCATCGCGACGACCTTTCCTCCGCCCTGGAGCCGGCGCACCACCTCGACCTTGTCCTGGGGCAGCACCTCGGCGATCACCTCGGTGATCCCCACCTCGCGGGCGATCTGCTCGGCCACCGCACGGTTGTCTCCCGTGAGCAGGACGGGCGTCAGTCCCAGCGCCCGGAGCTGCGCCACCGCCTCCGCGCTCGTGGCCTTGACCGTGTCGGCGACGACGAGCACCCCGCGGGCACGACCGTCCCAGCCCACCGCGATCGCGGTCTTGCCCTGGGCCTCCGCCTCGGCCTTGACCGCAGCCAGCCCCGCGGACAGGTGCTGCGACCAGTCGGCGAGCAACGAGGCGCGTCCCACGACGACGGCGTGGCCGTCCACGATGCCCTGGACGCCCCTGCCCTCGACGTTCGCGAACTCCTCGACGCTCGGAAGGGTGCCGAGCTCCCGGGTGGCCGCGGCCGCCACGGCCTGCGCGATGGGGTGCTCGGAGGCGTCCTCGAGGGCCCCGGCGAGCCGCAGCAGCTCCTCGCGCTGCACGCCGTCGTCGGTGTGCACCGCCGTCAGCGTCATGCGACCGGAGGTGACGGTGCCCGTCTTGTCGAGCACGACCGTATCGACCTTCCGGGTCGACTCGAGCACCTCGGGGCCCTTGATGAGAATGCCCATCTGGGCGCCGCGACCCGTGCCGACGAGGAGAGCGGTCGGCGTGGCCAGACCCAGAGCGCAGGGGCAGGCGATGATGAGCACCGCGACCGCGGCGGTGAAGGCGGCGGCAGCCGGGTACCCGGCCGCGAGCCAGGCCACGAGCGTGCCGAGGGCGATCACGATCACGATCGGCACGAAGATCCCGGAGACACGGTCCGCGAGCCGCTGCACCTCGGCCTTCCCGGTCTGCGCCTCCTCCACGAGCCGCGCCATCTGCGCGAGCTGGGTGTCGGCGCCGACGCGGGTCGCACGGACGACGAGGCGTCCCCCGGCACTCACGGTGGCGCCGGTGACGACGTCGCCCTCCCCGACCTCGACGGGCACCGACTCACCGGTCAGCATCGAGGCATCGACGGCGGACGTGCCGCCGACCACCACCCCGTCGGTGGCGATCTTCTCCCCCGGGCGCACGACGAACTCGTCGCCGACCCGCAGCGCGCTCGTCGGGATGCGCGTCTCGACGCCGTCGCGGAGCACGGCGACCTCCTTCGCGCCGAGCTCCAGCAGGGCGCGGAGCGCCGCACCGGCCTGCCGCTTGGAGCGCTTCTCGAAGTAGCGTCCGGCGAGGATGAACGTGGTCACCCCCGCTCCGACCTCGAGGTAGATGTTCCCTGCGCCGTCGCTGGGCGCGACGGTGAACTCGAACGGGTGCGTCATGCCGGGCATCCCGGCGGTGCCGAAGAAGAGCGCGTACAGCGACCACAGCAGCGCGGCGATCGTACCCATCGAGATGAGCGTGTCCATCGTGGCCGCTCCGTGCCGGAGGTTGATCCACGCCGCCTTGTGGAACGGCCAGGCCGCCCACACGATCACGGGACCCGCGAGCGCGAGCGACAGCCACTGCCAGTACGTGAACTGGAGCGCCGGGATCATCGCCATCGCGATGACCGGGACGGTGAGCACGACGGAGGCGATCAGCCGCTGCCGCAGCGCCGTGAGCTCCGGATCCGGCTGCTCTCCGTCGGGCTGCGCACCCTCCGGCGCGCGAGGCGCCGGGACGACGGCGGTGTATCCGGTCTTCTCGACCTCGGCGATGAGCACGGCGGTGTCGACGCCCGCCGGCACCGTGACGCTCGCTTTCTCGGTCGCGTAGTTCACGGTGGCGGTGACGCCGTCGAGACGATTGAGCTTCTTCTCGATCCGCATCGCGCACGACGCGCAGGTCATGCCGCCGATCTCCAGCTCCACGCTGGTCGCGGACGGAGTGTCCATCAGGACCGGACCGCCTGGTAGCCCGCCTCGTCCACGGCGGCCAGCACGGCCGTGTCGTCGACGGGGGCGGAGCTGCGCACCACGAGTCTCCCGCTCTGCGCGCTGACATCGATACCCTCGACACCGGGGATGCGCGACACCTCGTCGCGGATCGCCATCTCGCAGTGGCCGCACGTCATTCCGGTGACCTGGTACTCGCTCGTGCTCATCATGCTTCCTTTCCTCGGGATACCCCCCTGGGGTACTCCTTCGGCACAACCTTATACCCTCCGAGGGTATTCCCGCACGCCCGGCCGCAGCGGGACTCGTCCGCTCCGGGTGAGGGACGCTCGGCATCCGGCGTCGCGCCTGGGAGGATCCCGGTCATGGACTCCTCACCTCTGTCTTCCTGGCGGGACACCGGCACGCGGCGCACCATCGAGGCGTTCGTCGCCGCCGTGACGGAGGGCCCCGACGCCATCCCCGTCGACGAACGCATCGCGGTGTTCGACAACGACGGCACTCTCTGGTCGGAGAAACCCATGCCCACCCAGCTGCACTACGTCGTCGAGCGCTGGCGCGAGGAGGCGACCCGCGACCCCTCCCTGGCCGACCGGCAGCCCTACCGCGCCGCGGTCACCGGTGACCTCGCCTGGCTCGGCACCGCGATCGACAAGCACTACGCCGGCGACGACTCCGACCTCGGCGTCATCATCCAGGCGCTCTTGGGATTGACCGATGGCGTGAGCGTGGAGGACTACGCCCGCTCCGTCGCGGAGTTCTACCGCACGGCCCAGCACCCGCTCCTCGGCCGCCCCTACGCCGAATCGGTGTACCGCCCGATGGTCGAGCTGCTGCGGTACCTCGAGAGCCACGGCTTCACGTGCTACATCGTGTCGGGCGGCGAGCGCGACTTCATGCGGCCGATGACCCAGGCGAACTACGGCATCCCTCCCGAGCGCGTGATCGGCTCGGCGCTCGGACTCGCTTACGACGAGAAGGATGCCAGCGTCCGCTACTCCTCGGCCCTGGCCTTCTTCGACGACGGACCGGAGAAACCGGTGCGGATCTGGAGTCGGATCGGGCGGCGCCCGCTGCTGGCGGCCGGCAACTCGAACGGCGACATGCCGATGCTCGACTTCGCGCACGGCGGCCCTCGGCCCGGACTCGCCCTGCTGATCCATCACGACGACGCCGACCGCGACGACACGCCCTACGACACGGGAGCGGAGCAGGCCCTCCACGCAGCCGCCGACCGCGGGTACACCGTGGTGAGCGTCCGCGACGACTGGGCGTCCCTGTTCCCCGACCCCGTCTGAGTCGGGGATCACCGGTCAGAGGGCGCAGCGGAACCCGATGTGGGTCATGGCGGTGTCCTCCGCCTGCGCCGATCGCGCCGCGGGGCGGTAGCGGAGGCAGTACTCCGGAGCGCACAGATGCGATCCCCCCTTGAGCACGCGGCGAGGGATGGGCGACCCGGGCTCGGAGGACAGCAGGCTCGCGCGTTGACCGGCGTCGACACCGACCGCACCTGGCGGCACGTGCCGGTGCGTCCAGTAGTCCACCGTCCACTCCCACACGTTGCCGATCATGTCGTGCAGGCCGTACCCGTTCGCGGGGAACGAGGCGACCGGAGCGGTGCCGATCCACCCGTCGGCACCGTCGTTCCGGTACGGGAAGGCGCCCTGCCAGGTGTCGGCCATGAGGGTGCCGTCCGGCTTCGTCTCCTGACCCCAGGCGAAGCGGGCGCCGACGAGGCCGCCGCGCGCCGCCCATTCCCACTCCGCCTCCGTGGCAAGGCGCTTGCCTGCCCACGCGGCGTAGGCGACGGCATCGGGGTACGCGACCTGCACGACCGGATGATCGAGGCGGTCGTCGATCGACGAGGCCGGTCCGAACGGGTGGCGCCAGGACGCCTCGGGCTCCCACCGCCACCACTGCCGCCAGTCGCGCAGGTCGACGGGGCCTCGGGCCGGCGTGAACACCATGGCGCCGGGGACGAGGTCGTCCGGATGCACCCCGGGGTAGTCGGCGGGGTCCATCGGCCGCTCGGCGATCGTGACGTAGCCGGTGTCCTCGACGAACGCGGCGTACTGGCGGTTCGTCACGGGGTGCTGATCCAGCGCGAACGCCTCCACGCGCCGTTCGTGGACGGGGCCTTCCTCCGGGTAGAACTCGTCCGACCCCATGAGCAGCGTTCCGCCGGGGACCTCGATCATCGCCGTCATGCCCTCATGCTAGGCCGCCGCCCGCTCCGCGCGGTCACTCGCGCGACAGCATCGCGGCCGCCTCGAGCTCCATATCGAGATACTGCTCCGCGCTCACGTCGACCGCCACGCCCAGGAGCGTGCCGCCGGTGAACGGGAACGGGTTGGCGTACTGCGCACTCACCGGGTCGGCACTGTCCCACCCGACGCAGAGCCCGTCGCCGCAGAGCGTGAACTTGCCGACTTGGGCCCGCATCGGACCGGACGCCACGGCGCGATCATCGACGTACAGCGTGGCGGTGCCGACGGACTCGCCGTGCTCCCCCGCTCCCTCCCGCACGAACTCCACGCCCAGGGTGTGCGGGCCGGGGGCGAGCTCGTCCGAGGTGAACGACTGCTCCGGCGGGATGCCGAGGAAGTTGTACACGTAGACGAGCCTGTTGTCCTTGAGGAACAGCGAGTGCCCGCCGAAGCGGGAGCCGTGCGCGAAGAGCACTCCCTCGGCGCCCTGCTCCAGGATGACGTCGGCGATGATCTTGTAGGAGCGCCCGCGGACGTTCACCGCGACGCTCTCCGGCACCGCCGCGGTGCCGGGGAAGTAGACGTACCGCTCCCGGGGCGCCTCGGCCTGAGGCCGGGGAACCGTGAGGATCTCGCGGGCCGACCGGTCGTCGAGGGGAAGGGCGAAGTTCGCCTCCGCCTCCGCGAACCACGCGGCGATGAGCTCCTGCAGCTTCTCCGGGTGCGTCGCGGCGAGGTCGTTCGACTCGGAGCGGTCCTCCGCCACGTGGTACAGCTCCCACACGTCGTCGTCGAAGTGGCCCTTGCCGCTCAGCGGCGCGTGCACCGCCGCCGCCTTCCAGCCGTCCTTCCAAATGCCCCTGGTGCCGAGCATCGAGTAGTACTGCACGCTCTTCCGCGTCGGCCCGTCCGGCGCGGCGTCGAAGGAGTACTTCATCGAGACGCCGTCGAGCGGTCGCTGCGGCACTCCGCGGTAGGACTCCGGCATCGCGATGCCGATCACGTCGAGCACCGTCGCCACGACGTCCACCGAGTGGTGGTACTGGTGGCGCAGCTCCCCCTTCGCCGCGATCCCCTTCGGCCAGTGCACGACCATCGGGTCGCAGGTGCCGCCGGAGTACTGGGAGTACCGCTTGAACATCTGGAAGGGCGTGGAGAACGCCGCCGCCCACCCCGTCGGGTAGTGGTTGTAGGTGTCGGCGGACCCGAGCGTGTTGATCATCGCGAGGTTCTCGGCGAGGTCGTCGGGGTAGCCGTTGAAGAACTTGTTCTCGTTCACGGAGCCGTCCGGCGATCCCTCCCCCGAGGCGCCGTTGTCGGCGCAGTAGAAGATGATCGTGTTGTCCAGCTGCCCCGTCTCCTCCAGGTAGTCCACGATCCGGCCGACCTGGGCATCCGTGTACTCGGAGAAGCCCGCGAAGACCTCCGCCATCCGCGCGAACAGCCTCCGCTCGTCGTCGTTCAGCTCCGCCCACGGGCGCACGTGATCGGCCGGGTTCGCCGCTTCCTCCGGCAGCGGGTTGAACGGCGTCATCTGCGTGCCCTCCGGCAGCACGCCCTTCTCGATCATGCGGGCGAGCACCCACTCGCGGTAGGCGTCGTAGCCGTCGTCGAACGCCCCTTTGTACTTATCGATGTACTCCTGCGGCGCGTGGTGCGGCGCGTGGTTCGCGCCAGGGCAGAACCACATGTACCAGGGCTTCGAGGGATTCGAGGCCTGCTGGTTCCGGATCATCGCGAGCGCCTGGTCGGCGAGGTCCTTCGACAGGTGGTAGCCGTCCTCCGGGCGGTACGGCTGTTCGATGAAGTGGTTGTCCTCGACCAGGTCGGGGTACCAGTTGTTGGTCTCCCCGCCGAGGAAGCCGTAGAAGCGGTCGAAGCCGAGTTGCAGCGGCCACATCGAGCGGCTGCCCCCTGGCGCGATGTCCTCCTCCGGGACGTTGTGGTTCTTGCCGAGCCAGAACGTGCTGTACCCGTTCTCCTGCAGAACCTGTCCGATGGTCGCGCACTCGGCGGGGAGCCGCCCCGCGAAGCCGGGGAAGCCGTTCGTGCCCTCCATGATGACGCCCGCGCGATTGACGTGGTGGTTACGGCCCGTGAGCATGGTGGACCGCGTGGGAGAGCACAGCGCCGTGGTGTGCCACTGCGTGTAGGTGAGACCCCCGGCGGCCAGACGGTCCATCGTCGGCATCGCGATGCGGCCGCCATACGGCGACCACGAGGCCAGACCGGTGTCGTCATACAGCACCACGAGGACGTTCGGCGCTCCGTCCGGCGCCTTCCGCAGCTCGTACGGCGACCAGTCGGGTCGGGCGTCGCGGACGTCCAGCGTGATCTCGCCCGAGAAGTCCGCGTTGAATTCCGACATCGTCTCTCCTTCGCTCAGGGCGCGTCCGCGCTCTCCTCGGCCTGAGTCTTCCGACCCCGCGTGCGTGCCGACAGGGGCCCTCACCCGCCCCGGGTGATCTCCGCGTCGCTCGCGTCCGCGCCGACGGCGGCGTCCTGCCCCTCCGGCGCCGTGGCGGGGCCCGGCCGTCGCAGCAGCTCCACGAGGATCGTCAGCACGAGCACTCCGATCGCCACGCCGAGGACGGCGCCGAAGGTGACCGGACGCGTCGCCAGGAGGATGAGCACCCCGATCGCCATCCCGGCGATGAGGATCGCGCCGCGATAGCGGTCGACCGCTCTCCCGAACCGCCCGGTGGAGAGCCCCCGTGCCTCCGCCGTCTCGCGCAGCGCCCCGAACCCGCTCTCCGTGACGCCGCGCACCGTGCGCGCGCTGCGGCTCGACCCGGCGAGCCAGGCCCACAGCGCGATGAGGACCCCGACCAGAGCAAGCGCGACGATGGTGGACCCGAGGAGGGCCGTGAGCTGATCGAAGAGGGATTCGGCCGCCGACGCCGTCATGATCGACGGGCTGACGGCGCTGACGAAGAACCCGCGTCCGATCCCCATCCCGGCGGCGAGGAGGAGGAAGACGACGGCGAACCCGGCGCTCGTCCAGAACAGCGCCCGCGGCCGGTTCACCGCGAGCAGCACACCGAGGACGACGAGACCGAGCACGACCCACGGCAGCCAGAAGCCCGCCGTCACCGCGATCTGGTAGACCGTGCGGACCAGCACCAGGGCGTCGGCCTGCACCACCGGGATGGTGCGATCGATCACCGGGATGAGGTCGGCGACCCCGGCCCCACGCTCGGCCAGAGCCTCCTTGACGCGTTCGACGACCGCCCCCACGTCCACCGAGAGGACCCCGTCGTCGCTGAGGTCCAGCGCGGTGCCGGGCTCGTCCTGCAGGATGGCGACCGCGCGCTCGTGGGTGAAGCGGAGCGTCTCCGCCCAGATGTCGGCGAACTGCTGCGACGACACCACCTCGTGCACGACGCCGTCGATCAGGGACGACAGGCCGGAGGCGGCCGGCGCTTCCAACAGTCCGAGGGCGGCGGCGGCGCGCGGCGGGAGGTCGAGGGCACGCAGGCCGTCGAAGAGCTCGCCGACCACCGCATCCAGGTCGACCTGCTCGTCGATGGCGGCCGTCACCTGATCGGCGACGAAGTCCTGCACGTCCGGATCCTCGGCCAGCGGGGCGAAGGTCGCGACGAACCGGTCCGCGTCGACGAGCTGCAGCCGCGCCCATGTCCCCATCGCCGCGATCGGCGCGAGGAGCACGGCGACCACGAGCACGATCCCGGCGATGATGCTGCGGGCCGAGATCCGGCGTCGAGGGCGTCGGAGCGCCTCGTTCTCCTGCTCCAGCGCACGCAGCCGTGCCCGCAGGTCCTCGATCTCGCTCATCGCCGCCTCGTCTCGATCGTCGCGACGCTCAGCTCAGCAGCTTCTGCTTCGCGGCCGTGAACTCCTCGTCCGTCAGCACGCCGGAGGCCTTCAGCGATCCGAGCTCCTGCAGCTTGGCGATCAGGTCGTCCGCCGCTGCGGGCGGCGCGGCCGGCGGGCTCGTCGGCGGCGCATACTGCGCGGCCGCGGTGCGGGCCGCATCGTCCATCTGGGCCTGTTGCTGGGCGGCCTCGTACTGCTGCTGCTCGTACTCGCTCTGTGCGCGGCGCTCCTGGTGCCGCATCGCGGCTCCCTGCACCGCGGTCGCCGTCCCGGCGACCACCGCGGTCCGCGCGGCGAGACCGATGAGCCCCGGCCGGCCGAATCTCCGCAAGGGCATGTCATTCACCTTCCTGTTCGAGGATGTCCATCACCGCGTTCACGACGGGTGCCGGAACGCGCTCGCTGCGCAGCACCTGGCCTCCCGCGGCGGCCACATCCTGGGCGAGGGTCCGGGCGAACAGGAGCTCCAGGACCACGACCGCCGCCGACCGTCCCGGCGGCACGACCTCCGCCAGGGCGCGGACGTCGTCCTCGCTCGCGAGCCCGGCGACGATCGGCTCGAGGCCGTCGAGGACGGCAGTGCCGTCGTCCTCCTCGACCTCGAGGATGTCGAGATCCCCCTCCGCCGTCCGCGTCACCAGCACGAAGTCCAGCACGCGCACCACGCCCTTCGACACCAGGTCGGTCAGCGCGCCGAACGTGGACGGATCCGGCCGATCACCGTCGAAGCCCACGAGATAGAACTCGACGGGCCCGAATCGGAACTCCTTCATGTCGCCACCCTTCATCCGCGGTCCAGAATGGCACCGCCGTCGTCGCCCGCGCGCCGGTCCTCACCCGCTCCGGGTGAGGATTCGGGACTCCCTCTCCGTGCGGCTGTCACCATCGGAGGACGGGACGAATCGAGGGTGGCTATGAGGAGCCGGGTGCTGGGCGACGTGGCGTTCGTCGTGGTCGAGCTCCGCAGCGCACACCCGGGACCGCCCGTCCTCGAACCGCTGCTGCGTCAGGTCGAGGACGGCACGCTGCGCGTGCTCGACTTCCTCATCGTCCGCCGCGACGCCGCCGAGGGGCAGCGCATCACGGAGGTCGACGGCGACGACTTCTCGCTCGCCGGCCTGCCCCTGTACGCACCGGGACTGATCTCCCTCGACGATGTCCGGCATTTCCTCCCGTGGGTGCCTCCCGACGCCGTCGCGGCCGTCATCCTCGTCGAACAGCGCTGGGACGTCCGCTTCATCCGCGAGGTCGAGGACGCCGGGGACCGGATCCTGGCGACACAGGCGATCCCCTCCGCGGTCGCGAACGCCGCACTCGTCGCCACCCTCGGTGTGCGCCCCTGACGCCGTGCCTGCTCACACGGTCGCGTGGACGGCCTCCCGCCGGGACGAGACCCCGAGCTTGCGGTAGATCGCTCGTTGATGCGTCTTCACCGTGTTCACCGACACGGAGAGCTCCTGGGCGATCTCCGGCAGCGTGCGCGCCGTCTGCATCTGGTGGAAGACGTCGCGTTCCCGCTCCGACAGCCGATCGGTCACGGAGCCGACCGCGTCGACGGCGAGGCATGTCTCGATGAACTCCTCGAACTGCGTGCCGTGATGCACATGCGCCTGCAGCAGCCGGCGCACCGCGACCTCGCGCGGGCCGAAGAGCACGACGAGGTTCTCCGCGGACGCGACCGAGAGGGCGGCCTCGCACAGGTCATGCGCGTCCTCCTGGTGCCCCGTCGCCCTCCGGAGCGTGGCCGCGGTGATCAACGTGGCGGCTTTGACGTACGACAGCTCGGACGCACCCCGCAACGACCGCAGCATCTCCAGCGCCGCCGCATGCTCCTCGGCGCGACGCAGGATCCCGGACAGGGCGACGCCCACGAGCGGGAGGTCGGTACCGCCGGCATACTTCTTCGCGATGCGCAGTGCGCGCTCCCTCCGCCCCACCGCCTCTTCGAGCAGGGCCACCGACGACTCCCGGAACGCCGGCCACTCCACCCCCTGGACGACGTCGATGGGGAGCTCCTGCACGCTGATGGCCGCTCGGCGGCAGATCGCGGGGTCTCCCGTGAGCGCGGCGGCATAGGCTCCCATCATGCGTGCATGTCCGGCCAGATCGCGACCGGACGCGGCTTCCTCACGCGCCGCATCGAAGATCCGGACCGCCTCCTCCGCCTCGCCCGACCAGTACGCCACCCACCCCGCGGCGGCCACGGCGCTTCCGCGCGCGAAGGTGTTCCGCGGAAGAAGAGCCTCCCGGGTGGTCTCGGCCTCGGCGAGCACGGCCGCGGCCTCCGTGAGCCGGCCGGAGGTGGCGAGGCCGTAGGCGAGATGTCCGACGGCGCGGGACGTGAGCTCCCGATCGCCGGCCTCCCTCGCCTCGCGCGCCGCCGCCGAGAAGTACTCGATCGCGAGGTCCGGCGATTCGCGATTGCGCAGCGCGGTCCACCCCAGCAGATGGTTGAGCGCCACCCGACCGCCGTACATCCTGTCGTCCTCGGCATCCAGCAGCGCACGGATCTCCGGACCGGATGCGGCCACCTCGACGGACGACTCCGCGAGCAGCAGGCGGACGATGAGCAGGACGGCGGGGTCGGCCTGCCCCGGCGTGCGATCGAGGAGTGCCTCCGCCCGTCGACACAGCTCCCGCGCGACGCGATGGTCCCCGAGGACGTCGCTGGCTCCGGCCCGCACGAGCAGCAGGTGCGGATCATCCGGGTTGTCGCGCAGGAGAGCCGTCGCCGTCCGCTCCACGTCGACGGCCGAGGAGCCGACCACGAGGCCCAGCCAGTGCCGCAGGAGGATGGCCCTGGCACCGGCCCGATCCCCGGCGCGCCGCGCGTGCGTCACGGCGGCGATCGGATCCGTGTGCTCCAGAGCACGAGCGGCCCGGCGGTGCACCGTGGCGAAACGCGCCGCATCCGTCCGCGCGAGGTCGGCGCACCGACGCGCGAACGCGGGGTGCCAGCGGTACGTCGGGCCCTCCGGGCCGTCGAACCGGTCGAGGAACAGCCCGAGCCGGACGCAGGTCTCCAGGAGGTCGGCGGCGTCGTCTCTCGCCGTGACCTGTGCGGCGGTGTCGGGCGTGAGCTCCGCGCAGGCCGTCCCCTCGAGGACGAAGTCCGCGAGCGCGGGCGGCAGCGCGTCCAGGACGTGCTCACGGATGTACGCGCCGAGGAAGGACGAGGCCGTCGACGCCGGGCTCGACGGCAGGGAGCCGCCGACGAGGACCAGCCGCACCGCGATGGGCCAGCCCCCGGTCTCGTCGCGCACCGCGGCCGCATCGAGCCCACCGGGCGCCGACCGCGTCAGACTCCGGATCTCGTCCGCCGAGAACCGGAGGGTGTCCACGCCGACGAAGGCTCCCGGGTTCATGAGGCGGTGGCGGGACAGGGTGACCTCGATCAGGGTCGTCCCCACCAGGAGGAGCCGCAGTCCGTCCGGAGGCTGGTCGGCCAGGAGCCCGAGGAGACCATCGCTCCACGCCTCCCCGGCACGGTGGGCATCGTCGACGACGAGGTGCACCGGGTGCTCGGCGTCCTGGAACGCCGCACAGATCTGCCGGTAGGCGCGCACCGGATCCTCGATGTCCCGCGGCGCGGCGAACACGCGCCCCGCACGCTCCCCGGCGAGCGCCAGCGCGTTCAGGACACCGGCGGTCAGCAGTGCGGGGTCGTCGTCGGACGCGCTCAGCGCGAGCCAGGCGACGTCGTCGCGCGATGACGCCCAGGCAGCGACGGCGGTGGTCTTTCCATAGCCGCTGGGCGCGCTGAGGACCGTCACCCCGTCCGCCTCGATGGCAGCCGCGATCGCCGCGGTCACACGTTCCCGCGGCACGACGCCGATGGGCGTGGCGGGCGGCCGGAAGCGCATCGCCGGTCCCGGCCTCGTGGAACGTACGGGAGGCGACATGGCAACACGAAACCACGCGTCCGCGCCCCCTTCCAGGGGGCGGAGGCGCAATCACCCGGATGAAAGTGCGGCGGGCTACGCTGGCCGCGTGACCTCGCTCCCCACTCCTCCGCACTCCGCGGCGGACCACGCGCCCTCCCCTGCTCTGCGCACCCTGCTGATCCTGGCGGCGAGCGCGATCGTCCTCGCCGGGATCTCGCTGGCGCGCGAGGTGTTCGGCCCGCTGGCCCTCGCGATCGTCATCGTGGTGATCTGCGAACCCGTCCGTCGTCCCTTCCAGCGCCCCGGCCGGCCCGCCTGGATCGGGACGACCGCCGTGATCGTGCTCGCCTACGTGATCCTGCTGGCGATGGCGGCGCTGCTGTGGCTCGCCGGCACCCAGTTCGCCCGGCTCGTCGGCGACCTCGCATCGCAGGACGGCCTGGTGCGCGCCGCCGATCAGATCGTCGCCTGGCTGCAGTCCCTCGGGCTGGACCAGGAGGCGGCGGATGCCGCGGCCTCGATCCTCGACCCCGAGACCCTCCTCGGCCTGGCCGGGAGCCTGGGCAGCGCGGTGCTCGGGGTGGCGACAGCGCTGTTCTTCGTCTGCGCCTACATCATCTTCCTCGCCGCGGACGCCGCCCGCTATCGGACGGCTCCGGCCCTCTTCGGCGCCACGCACGGCCCCGCCCTGCAGCGCATCGCCCGGCTGCAGACGGGGGTCCGTCGCTACTACGTCGTGAACGCCGCGTTCGGCGCCGTCGTGGCCATCGTCGACGGTCTCGCCCTGTGGTGGATGGGCGTCCCCGCCCCGGTGGTCTGGGCGATCCTCGCGTTCGTGACGAACTTCATCCCGAACATCGGGTTCGTGCTGGGGCTCATCCCGCCGGCGATCCTGGCCTTCGTGGTGGGCAGCTGGCCACTGCTGCTCGGTGTCATCGCCGTGTACTGCGTGGTCAACGTCGTGCTCCAGGTGCTCGTCCAGCCCAAATTCGTCAGCGACGCCGTCGACCTGAGCCTGACGCTGAGCTTCTTCTCCGTCATCTTCTGGACCTTCGTGATCGGCCCGCTCGGCGCCATCCTGTCGATCCCGCTGACCCTGCTCGTGCGCGCCGTCGTGCTGGAGGGCGACCCGGGGGCGACCTGGGCGCGCTGGGTCAGCGGCGACCGCACGGCCGTCCCCGAGCCGACACCGGAGCCGTCCGCGGCGCCGACCCGGCGCCGGTTCCGCCGACGCTGACGCCGCTCCGCCGGCACCACACCGCGAAATCACCAGGGCGAGGTTGCCCGCCGCTCTGGTCGTCGCCGTCCGACGATGCCATCGTGAAGCCGGACACCATCGGCGACGAAGGGAGAGCGCATGCCGCGTCCGCTCGCGGGCCTGACCCGACGCACCCTCGTGACCGAGCTCACCGCGGGGGTCACCCTCCTGGCGATCGCCATCCCGCTCAACATCGGCTACGCGCAGATCGCCGGGCTCCCCGCGACCGCCGGACTGTACGCGCTGATCGTCCCGACCGTCGTCTACGCGCTCGTGGTGTCGTCGCGCCAGCTGGTCGCCTCCCCCGATGCCGCCGCCGCGGCCCTCGTGGCCTCCTCCATCGGCGGTCTGGCCGTCGCCGGCAGCGCCGACTACGCCACCCTGGCCCTCGCCCAGGCGATCCTCTGCGGTGGGATGTTCGTGCTGCTCGCCGTCTTCAAGCTCGGATTCCTGGCGAACTTCCTCTCCAAGCCGATCCTCGTCGGCTTCGTCGGCGGGCTGGCCCTGGACATCATGATCAGCCAGATCGCGAAGATGCTCGGGGTGAAGATCGACTCCGGAGCCGAGTTCGTGGACAAGGTCGTCGCGTTGGTGACCGGCCTGCCCTCGCTCAACGGCTGGTCGGTGCTCCTCGCCGCCGTCTCCGTCGCCGTGCTGCTCCTCGGACAGCGCTACCTCCGTGCCGTTCCCTGGGCGCTGATCGTGCTCGTCGCCACGACCATCACGGTCGTCCTCACCGGCCTCGACGGACGGGGCGTGGAGGTGCTCGGCGAGGTCCCCGCCGGCCCTCCCGCGCTCACCTGGCCGATCATCGACTGGTCGCTGTGGCTCGCTCTCGTGCCCTCCGCGATCGCCCTGACCCTCGTCACCACCGCGGAGGGCCTGCTCGTGTCGCGCTCCTACGCCGAGAAGCATCGCTACCCGTTCCACGCCAACCGCGACCTGCTCGCCTTCGGCGTCGCGAACGTCGCCGCCGGCGCGCAGGGCAGCTTCGCCGTCGGATCCTCGACGTCGCGCACCGCGGCGATGGACCAGGCCGGCTCGCGCACCCAGCTCCCGGCGCTCGTGCTCGCCGTCGGCACGCTCCTGCTGCTGCTCTTCGGCACCGCGCTGCTCGCCGACATCCCTTCCCCCGCCATCGGCGCCATCGTCGGCGTCGCGATCATCCCGCTCCTCGGCATCCGCGACTTCATCCGCCTGTGGCGCCTCGACCGGTTCGAGTTCGTCATCGGCGCGGTCTGCTTCCTCGTGACCCTTTTCGTCGGTTCGATCGCGGGAATCCTCGTGGCGTTCGTGCTCGCCCTCGTCAACCTCGCGCAACGCGCCTCCCACCCGGCCATCGACGTGCTGGAGACCTCGGGCGACCCCGGCGAGTCCCTCCTGGAGGACGCTCCTGCGGGCACGACCACGGCACCGGGGGTCATCGTCGTCCGGCTCGCGGCCCCGCTGTTCTTCGCGAACGGCGCCGTGTTCTCCGCTGCCGTCAAGGAGGCCGTCCGCGCCGCCGGCCCGTCCGCCGTCCAGCACGTCGTCGTCGACATGGAGGCGGTGACGGACGTCGACGTCACGGGCGCCGAGGCCTTCCAGGCGCTGCGGGAGTGGCTCGACGCGCAGTCGATCTCCCTCGCCTTCAGCCGCGTCCGGCCGAACACGCTCCGCCGCCTCCGGTCGCTGGGGATCCTCGACCGGGAACCGGTCTACGCGACCAACCGCGCCGCCATCACCGAGCTCGCGCCGGCCGATGCCGCTTCGCCGGCTCCGAACAGGAAGGGCAGCTGAATGGGTGCCGTCATCGGGGAGATCCTCCCCCTCGCCGTGGGCGTCGCGATCAGCCCCGTGCCGATCATCGCCGCGATCCTCATGCTCCTGTCCCCGAAGGCACGGGTCACGAGCGTCGGATTCCTGCTCGGCTGGATCGCGGGCATCGTCGTGGCGGTCGGCCTCTTCACCCTGCTGTCGGCGGTGCTCCCCGAGGAGGATCCCGATGCCTCCCGTCCGATCCGCGGCGTCATCCAGCTCGTCCTCGGAATCCTGCTGCTGGTGCTGGCGGCCGGCCAGTGGCGAAACCGCCCGAAAGCGGGACAGTCCGCGGCCCTGCCGTCGTGGATGAAGGCGATCGACACGATGTCGTTCGGCACGGCGCTCGGCCTGGGCCTGCTGTTGTCTGCGGTGAATCCGAAGAACCTCCTCCTGGCCGCCGGAGCCGGGGTCGACATCGGCGGCGCGGCGCTCGACGAGGGTTCCACGATCCTCGTGATCGCCGTCTTCACCCTGATCGGGGCATCGACCGTGCTCGTGCCCGTCATCGGCTATCTCATCGCCGCCGCACAGCTGCGGGCACCGCTCGACGCCCTGCGCGGATGGCTCGCCGCCGAGAACGCGGTCATCATGGCCGTGCTACTGCTCGTGATCGGCATGTCCCTGATCGGCAAGGGCATCGGCAGCTTCTGAGCGCGCCGCCGCCGCGCCACGGAGATCACCCGGATGAACGCGTCACGGGACCCGTGACCCCGGCCCTGACCCGGCAGTACTGTGCGGGGAAAGGCGGTTCGGCAGAGATAAAGGAGATGGACATGGCCCGTGACTTCCAGGGCAGAATCGAACTCGACGTCCGCGATTCGGAGGCCGACTGGGAGGCGTTCCTCCCGGCGAAGCCCCGCGAGGGAGCACCCAACGTGCTGGTCGTCCTCTATGACGACACCGGCATGGCGGCCTGGTCCCCGTACGGCGGACGCATCAACATGCCGACCATGGATCGCCTGGCGCAGAACGGTCTGACGTACTCCCAGTGGCACACGACGGCGCTGTGCTCCCCCACCCGCTCGACGTTCCTCACCGGACGCAACCACCACCTCAACGGCTTCGCGACGATCTCGGAGTCGTCGACCGGCTTCCCCGGCTACAACTCCCACATCCCCGACTCGAACACCACGATGGCCCACGTCCTCCGCGACGCCGGCTGGTCGACGTTCTGGGTGGGCAAGAACCACAACGTCCCGATCGATGAGTGGACGGCCGGCGCGTCCAAGAAGCATTGGCCGCTGGCGCAGGGGTACGACCGCTTCTACGGCTTCATCGGCGGCGAGACGAACAACTGGTATCCGTCCCTCGCCGAGGACAACCACTACATCGACCAGCCCTACCTCCCCGAGGACGGCTACCACCTCTCGAAGGACCTCGCCGATCGCGCGCTGTCGATGATCCGCGACGTCAAGCAGACCGAGCCGGACAAGCCCTGGTACATGTGGTTCTGCCCCGGCGCGAACCATGCCCCGCACCACGCGCCGCAGGAGTACATCGACAAGTACAAGGGCGTGTTCGACGACGGCTACGAGGCCTACCGCGAGTGGGTCCTCGCCCGGATGATCGAGAAGGGCATCGTCCCGGAAGGCACCGAGCTCACCGCGCTCAACCCGATGCCGGAGGGCACCTTCACACCTGTCGACGAGGTGCGTCCCTGGGACACCCTGAACGACGAGGAGAAGGCACTTTTCTCGCGCATGGCGGAGGTCTACGCCGGCTTCAGCGAGTACACCGACGCCCAGGTCGGCCGCATCGTGGACTACCTGGAGGAGTCCGGGCAGCTCGACAACACCCTCATCATCTACTGCGCCGACAACGGCGCGTCCGGCGAGGGCAGCCCCAACGGCTCCGTCAACGAGGGCAAGTTCTTCAACGGGGTACCTGACGACATCACGCAGAACATCACGATGAGGGATGCGCTGGGGTCCCCTGACACCTACAACCACTACCCGACCGGATGGGCCGCGGCCTTCTCCACGCCCTACAAGATGTTCAAGCGCTACACCTACCAGGGCGGCGTGTGCGATCCGCTGGTGATCCACTGGCCCGCCGGCATCAAGGCCCGCGGCGAGGTGCGTCATCAGTACCACCACTCCACCGACATCGTGCCGACGATCCTCGAAGCCTGCGGCGTCGAGTTCCCGGAGGTCTACAACGGCATCGAGCAGACGCCGCTCTCCGGCGTCTCGATGGCCTACTCGTTCGACGCCGCCCCAGACGCGCCGACAGCGAAGGAGACGCAGTACTACGAGATGCTTGGACAGCGCGGCATCTGGCACAACGGGTGGAAGGCCGTGGCCATGCATGGCCCGATGAGCGGGGGCGGCCACTTTCTCGACGACGAGTGGGAGCTCTATCACACGGACGTCGATCGCGCCGAGGCCGTCAACCTCGCCGCCGAGCATCCCGACAAGCTGGAGGAGCTCAAGGCCCTCTGGATGGAGGAGGCGAAGGCGAACGCGGTGCTCCCACTGAACGACCTCCAGATCATCGGCAACCCCGAAGACCTGCAGACCTTCCTCAACATGGAGTTCCACCAACCCGTACCGCCGTCCGGTCGATTCGTCTACTACCCGGGCACCAGTGAGGTGCCCGAGCGATCGGCGGCGAACACCCACGGCGTCTCCTTCAAGATCGCCGCGGAGGTCGAGTTCACGCCAGACACCGAGGGCGTCATCTTCGCGCACGGCTCCCGCTTCGGCGGACACACACTCTTCGTCAAGGACGGCGAAGTGCACTACGTCTACAACTACCTCGGCATCCCTCCTGAGAATCACGTATCTGCACCGATTCCGGCACCCGGTTCCCACATCGTCGGGATCGAGTTCACGAAAACGCACACTGGAGACTCGCTGGAGGCCGTGGGCCCCCTCCGACTTCACATCAATGACGCCGTCGTAGGCGAAATGGAGCTCCACACCACTCTCGGCCACTTCTCGCTCTGCGGCGAAGGCCTGACGATCGGGCGGGACAGCGCCGACCCCGTGTCGTCCCTGTACGGCTACGGGTTCGACTTCCGCGGCGGCCACATAACGCAGGTCGTTTTCGACGTCGCAGACGACGCCTACATCGACCTGGAGGCGCACCTGGCGGCCGCGATGGCCCGCGACTGACGACCCCGCGGCCGCCCGGGCCCTCAGAGCAGTCCGAGGGCCTGGGCGGCCGCCGTCACGCCGTCCCGATCCGAGACGCCGAGCTTGCGGTAGATGTTCCGCACGTGCGTCTTCACCGTGTTCGGCGAGATGTACTCCTGCTGTGCGATCTGCCGCAGCGTCGCATTCCGGCTCAGCGCGCTCAGCACGATGCGCTCCCGCTGCGTCAGCTCCTCCTCGACGAGGACTCCGGCGGCGGACAGCCGCTCGCGCACCCGATCGGCGAAGTGCGTGCGCGCGCCCGCCGTCGCCCGCGCGGCGAGCAGCCGCGACACGATCGGGCCGGACTCGGCGACGCGGCGCACGTGGTCCTCCGGCTCCGCGAGGGCGAGCGCGGTGGCGAGCGCGAGCTGCGCCCGGTCCGGCTCCCCGTGGTGCACGTCGAGCTCGGCCTCGACCAGCCACGCGTCGATCATCGACGCCGGGAGCAGACACGGGATGGCGCCCTCCAGCACCGGCGCCAGCGCGCCACGCGCGATGCCGTCACGGCGGTCGTGCACGGCGGCGATGGCCCGGAGCAGGAACACGTCTCCCGTGTCCCCCAGCGCATCCTCGATGTCGGCGATGAACCGGTCGCGGAGCGTCGGCTCCCCCAACCGGTCGAAGGCGTGCACCGCGAAGGGCCCCATCATGGCGTACCAGTGCGGCGGAAGCGGCAGATCGTCACGGGGAGTCAGGGTGTCGAGGAGCCGCACGGCCGCGTCGTGGGGATCGCCGCCCTGCTCCGCGCCGAGCAGCGCGCGCATCCCCTCCAGGCCCCGCGCGATCGCGGTCTCTCCGCCCGCGGCGATCACCTGCGCCGAGGACTCCAGGGTCTCGGCCTCCTCCAGGATCTGCATGCCCTCGTAGGGGCCCCAGAAACGCCACACCCTGGTCACCTCGAAGAACGGGCTGTCCGGCTCGCCGAACTCGTGCCAGCGGCGCTCCAGGGCGGCTCCCGCCTCGATCGCGTCACGGAGCCGGCCGCGGAACAGCACGCTGGTGGCGAGGACCGCCTCCGCCTGCAGCTCCGCCGCGCGGGCACCGATCGCTCGGGCGAGGTCACCGGCACGGCGCGCTGTCGCCTCCGCCTGATCGAGTCGTCCCACATAGAGCTCCGCCGTCGCGGTCTCCAGGAGGGCATAGGTGTCGAGCTGCTCCTCTCCGCTGAGATCGCGGAGTTCGGCTCCGGCGCCGTCGAGGGTCTCGGCGATCCCGCCCCGCCGCAGCGCGGTGTGCATCTCGATCCCGCGGCGCCAGCGTCGGTCGGCGTCGAACTCCCCCGCGGCCACGGGCGGCACGATCACGGCGGCCGACGGATCTCCGCAGGACAGCTCCGCCGCGGCGACGAGCATCCGGACGGTGGGCACGGCGCGCAGGGCGGTCGGCAGCTCCGCCATCACCCGCCGCACCGTGTCCGCCCGGCCGTCCAGCACGAGCTGCATCCCGCAGCGCCGCAGGACGCCGGCCGTGCAGGCCGTCTCCCCGCCACGGACGGCGTGCTGCAGCGCCAGGAGGGGCTGCCCCTGCTGCGCGAACCAGTCGGCGGCCCGCCGGTGGAGGCGCTCCTCGCGTCCGGCACCGCCTTCCCGCAGCCGGCCGAGGAGGAACTCCCGCAGCAGCGGCGGATAGTGGTAGCGGGACGGATCCTCGGCGTCCGGGCCCACGAGCACGTTGAGGCGGAGCAGCCGGTCGATCATGGCGGTCACGGAATCGGCCCCGGAGAGCACGGCGGCGAGCTCGGGAGTGAAGCGGTCCACGACCGCGGTCGCCTCGAGGAAGGAGCGCAGTTCGCCGTCGAGGTCGGCGAGCACCTCCTCGACGAAGTAGTCCGCCACCTCGGGGGCGTCCCCGCGCAGCGTGGGCCCGAGGACGGTCTGCGCCCCGGCGGCGTCGAGCATCATGAGCTGCAGCCCGGTCGCCCACCCCTCGGTGCGGGCGAGCACGGTGCTGACCTCGCCCTGAGAGAGCCGGAGACCTCGCGCGCCGAAGAAGGCGCGGACCTCGGCCGGGGTGAAGGCGAGCGCACGGGCGTCGAGTTCGAGCGCCACGCCGGCGATACGGCGTCGTGCCAGCGGGATCGCCCGCGTCCCGCGCCCGGAGAGCACCACGTGCACAGTGCCGGGAGCGCTCTGCACGAACGTCGAGATCAGTTGGGCGGTGTGCTCGTCCTCGACGCGGTGCACGTCGTCGACGACGAGGACGATCCGATTCCTCGCCTCTCGGAGGGCCCTGGCGAGCGCACGCGCCGTTGTCGCGGAGCGCACGGCGGGGACCGCCGCGAGCGCATTCTGGAGTCCGGGATCGTCGATCCTCTCGAGCGCGGCGCGCAGAAGCGGCAGGTCCGCCTCGCCGCGTTCCAGGGACACCCACACGAGATCGATGCCGGGATCCGCGCGCAGACCCTGCGCCCACTGCGACAGCAGCCTGGTCTTGCCGGATCCCGCCGGCGCGCTCACGAGCGTGAGCGTCCACGGCCCGTCCATCGCGGCCGTCAACCGCGAGAGCAGGCGCTCTCGACGGACCTCGCCTTTCACTGCAGCGGGTCCCGGGCCCTCACTCGTTCCCGCCGTTCTTGCACTGTGCAGCACTCGAAACCCCCCGATTTCGACCTTGCTCCCCCTGGCGGGCAGTCTATTGCAAGGTGGGAGCGGTCTCGCAAGAGGGCCTCACTCGGAGACGTCCGCCCGCGACGGCCGTCGCATCGCGAGAAGCGCCGGCACCAGGGCGCCGAAGAACAGGGCGAGAGCCACGCCCAGCAGCGTCTCGAGGGTCCGCTCCAGGAACCGCGACGCCGGCGATGCCCCCGACGTCGACAACAGCAGGGTGAGCACGAGGAAGGTCGTGAAGGCCGGCGCGACGTACCACCGACTCTCCTGGACCGCGCCGAGGCCGCCCACCACGACGCCGATCGCGAGCGCGACCACCACGCCATTCGGAGAGAGCAGAGCGAAACCGGCGGCCGCCAGCGCCCCGAGGAGCACCGACGCCGCCCGACCGATGCTGCGCAGGACGAGCTGCCCGCGCACCGGACGCATCACGAGCAGCACGGTGCCCGTCGCCCAGCCCACGTGCTCGACCCCGGTCGCGAAGCCGATCGCGGCCGCCGAGCCCGCGGCCGCCCCCAGCAGGACCCCGTAGACCAGCAATGCTCGTCCCCTCGGCATGGCGGCCCGGGCCCGCACGCCCACCCCGTGCTCCGGCCACAGCAGGGCGACGAGCCACGCGTACACGGAACCCGCCACGATGGCGCCCGCCAGGAGGACCGTCGTCGTCGCGAGAGGGAAGCTCAAGCCGATCCCGACCATGGGCAGCACCAGGGTCAGGGCGAGCGGGCCGGGACGCTCCCGCGCGGCGAGCATGCTGGCCAGCACCGCCAGCAGGGCGAGGGCGGGTACGGCGAGGACCGGCGCGAGGGCGAGAGTCGCGCCCAGCAGGAGTCCCAGGGCGACCAGCGTCCCGAGGACAGGGATCGCCGACCGGGCTCGCCGCCGCGCCGGCAGCCCCATGGCGGCTGCGGGAAGGACGCCGATGCTGAGCGCCAGGGCGACGGCAGCGTCGAAAGGGGCGACCGCCATCGAGGGCACGGCGTACAGGACGCCGAGACCGAACCGCGACCATCGCCAGGTCAGTCCCCCGCGCGCCGCCATCGCCGTCTCCCTCTCCAGTTCCGGCTGCGGTCGGGAATGCGCTCCCCGTTCCCGATCGCCCCTCGGATCCTCCGTGCCGTCAGCCTAGGCAGGTGATGACCGCACGTCACCGCTCGTCGGCCACTTCACCCGGGTGAACGTCTCCGGTCTCCTCCCCATCGGCAGCGGCCCGGAGCCCGATGTCGACGGTGGGATGCACGCGGCCTGTCTCCACCAGCCCCGAGTACCACGGTGTCCGCGACGCGACGGCCGCCGCCGCCTCCGGCACCGCCGCGAGGTGGAGCCGCACGCCGAGTGGGGACAGCTCCCGGTCGAGCGCCTCGAGGGTGTCGAGCACGGTGATGGACATCACCACCTGCTGCGGCAGGCCGAGGACGAGCGTCCGGACCGGCTCGGCCTGAGCCGAGACGGTCTGGACGATGAGCCGCTGGTTGGCGAGCGCGTTCGCCGTGTACAGCCCCCGCTCCGGCTCCACCCCGAGGGCGCTCCCCCTCCTCCCCACCACACGGATCCGAGGGATGTTGAGCTCCCGGAGGACGAGCACGAGGGTCACCACCACCCCGACGGCGACAGCGGGAAGGAGCCCCGCGGTGAGACCGATCGCCGCCACGGACGTCGCGACCCAGAAGTCCATCCGACTGATGCGCGCCCACCGCACGAGTTCGGGGATGTTGACGAGTCCGGCCACCGCCGTGAAGACCATCGCCGCGAGCGTGGCCTCCGGCAGCAGGCTGAGCACCGGGGCGAGGAAGAGCGCGACCGCCACGGCGAGCGCGACCGTGGTCAGCGTCGCCAGCTGGGAGCGGGCTCCGGCCCCCTGGTTCACGGCGCTCTGCGAGAATCCCCCCGCTGCGGGCATGGCCGAGAAGAACGCGCCGACCGCGTTCGCCGCGCCGGTGGCGAAGAGCTCCTGGTCGCTGTCGATCGGCGGCTCCGTCGCCTGACGCAGGCTGCGCGCGACGGCGGCGGACTCGAGGAACGCCATGACGGCGATGGCGAGCGCTCCCGGCACGAGAGCTCCGGCCTCGGATAGGTCCGGGATCCCCGGGGCCGGCAGACCGCCGGTCACCGGGGCGATGAGGTCGACTCCGAGATCATCGACCCCGCCGACCCCGACGAGCAGCATGCCGGCCGCGACGATGACGAGGGTGCCCGGCACCCGAGGGGCAAAGCGCTTGAGGACCAGGAGGGTGGCGATGGAGCCGATCGAGAGGAGCAGCGTGGGGATGTTGACGCTGTCGAGCGCCTCCCCCACGGCGACCAGAGAGCGGAGGAAGCCGTGGCCGGAGAAGTCGAAGGACTCCCCCAGGAGCTTCGGGAGCTGCCCCACGGCGACCGTCGCCCCGACCCCTATCTTCAGCCCGAGAACCGTGGCCCCGCTGATGTTCTCGACGAGCGAGCCCAGGCGGCACGCCCGGGCCAGCAGGAGCACCACGCCCACCAGGAGGGTAAGCATCATGAGCGCCCCGATGGCGTCGTCCGCGTCCGCGGCGACCCCCGCCGAGACCAGCGTGGTCGCCGTGAGGGTGGCGATGGTCGACGTCGTCGAGACGCTCATCGCCCGGCTGCCGCCCAGAAGGGCGTAGACGAGCATCGGCACAATACAGGTGTAGAGGCCGACCTGCACCGGGAGATCGGCGATCGTCGCATAGGCCATGGCCTGCGGCACCACGACGGCGCCCGCGGAGAGGCCGGCGAGCACGTCGCGCACGATCCAGCGGCGCTGGTAGCCGTCCAGCGTGCTCAGCAGCCAGGACGGTCTGCGCGCTGCGCTCATGGGGGCTCCCTCCGCCGTCGAGGGAAGCGTACTGCCGACGCTCCCGCAGCGGCCCTCCGGGGACTCCGGACGGGCCGTGAGTCACCCGGGTGAACTCCCGACGGAAGCGGTGCGCAGCGACCGCGTCCGCCGGTATGGTCCGAGCGTGCCCCCGGAGACGGCGGCACCGAGAAAGGAGCAGTCATGGGATTTTGGGCATCGTTCTGGGACATCATCTGGTGGTTCCTGTGGATCTTCGCCTTCACCGCATACCTCTTCGCTCTGTTCGCGATCATCGGAGACCTGTTCCGCGATCACAAGCTGAGCGGCTGGTGGAAGGCCGTGTGGATCTTCTTCCTGATCTTCGTGCCGTTCCTCACCGCCCTCGTCTACCTCATCGCCCGCGGCAACGGCATGGCCGAACGCAGCAGCGCCGAGGCGCGTCGGGCGCAGGAGGCGGCGAACGCCTACATCCAGCAGGTCGCCGGCAGCAGTCCGAGCGAGGAGATCGCGAAGGCGAAGGCGCTCCTGGACGCCGGAACCATCACGCCGGACGAGTACTCCCTCATCAAGGCGAAGGCGCTGCAGTAAGGCGCAGCCCGGACCGAACCATCGCGAGGAGCCCGCGGCATGGACCTGCAGGATCTCCTGCCCGCCGACATCGACTGGTGGCAGCTGCTGCTCGCCCTGCTCGTCGCCCTCGCGACCTGGATCATCTCGCGGTTCGCGCGCCGGGGCACCACCGCCCTGCTCCGGCGTGCACCCGGGATCTCCGCCGCCGTCGGGACGGCCATCGCGCAGTTCGTCGGCTACGCCATCCTCCTGCTGGGCTTCGGCATCGCGCTCGCGATGCTCGGCGCCAACGTGCAGCCGCTGCTCGCGATCGTCGTCATCCTCGGCGTCGTCGCGATCCTCGTCCTCCGCGGTGTCGCCGACAACTTCGCGGCCGGCGTGCTGCTGCAGGCACGGCAGACGGTCCGCATCGGAGACGAGATCGTCGTGGAGGCGCTGGACTCCGTGATTGCGGGGACGGTGACCGAGCTCAACGCCCGCGCGGTGATCCTGCACACGGTCGACGGGCGCACCCTGCACATCCCCAACGCGCGGCTGCTCTCCGACCCCGTGGTCAACGACTCCACCCGCGGAGCCCGGCGCAGCGAGGTGGAGGTCAGGGTGCGACGGGACGGGACGACCGGGATCGACGGCGTGCTCGCACCGCTCGTCGACGCCGCGCGGACGGCGGAGGGCGTGCACCGGCACGAGGGCGTGCGGGCGCTCGTGGTCGGCGTGAGCGGAGACCGGCTGATCGCCCGCCTGCAGTTCTGGCACCACCCGCTGCACGGCGCCCTCGTCAGCGCCGCGGTCGTGGTCGCCGTCTTCGACACCCTCGGCGCTCTCGGCACGACCGGCACGGTCACCAGCGTCCCGGCCCCACCACCCCTCGTGCCGTCCGACGCCGTGTGAGAACGGGGTGCGCGATGTCGGTGCCCTCGGGCATGATCTGCGCATGGACATCACCTTCCTGCAGCCGGACGGCCTCGTCCGCAGCCCCGCCTTCAGCCATGCCGCCGTCATCCCTCCTGGCGCGACCACCGTCTACATCGGAGGGCAGAACGGCGTCGACGCCTCCGGCGCCGTCGTCTCCCCGGACGTGGGGGCGCAGGCGCTTCGCGCTCTCGACAACGCCCGGGTCGCGCTGGAGTCGGCGGGGGCGACGCTCGACGACGTCGTGAGCTGGACCATCCTCATCGATCAGGATGCCGATCTGCGCGCGGCGTACGGCGCCGTGGCCGCCACCCTCGCCAGGGACGGCGCCCCGCCACTGGTCACCGCCGCCCGGGTGGCGGGCCTGGGCGTGCCCGGAGCCCTCATCGAGGTGAGCGCGATCGCCGCGACCATCCGCGACTGAGTCAGATGCGACCGCGCACGGGGGTGCGTTCGACGCCGTCCGGCTCGTCGGGCATGGTCATCTCGGCACGGACGCCGAGCAGGCGCACTTCCCGGGCGGGGTCGAGGGTCTCACCGAGCGCGAGCGCCATCGCGACCACGTCCTCTCGATCCGCCGTGGGAGCCGGGAGCTTCCGGCCGAAGGTCCTCGTCTCGAACGGGGCGTACCGCACCTTGAGATGCACCCGCATGACCGGGCGCCCCTCGGCGGCGCAGTCGTCGAACGCGTGTCCCGCGAGCTCCCGCAGCGCGTCCTGCACCGCCTCAGGTGTCGTGAGGTTCTGCTGATACGTGGTCTCCCGGCTGTGGCTCCGAGCCACCCACGGAGTGTCGTCGACGATCCGCGGCCCCAGCCCGGAGCCCAGGCCGAGATACCACCGCCCCATCTTGGGGCCGAACTCCGCGACGAGGGTCTCCTCGTCCGCCGCCGCGAGTTCGCGCACCGTGGCGATGCCGTGTGCCGCGAGCCGCTTCTGCACCTTCGGCCCCACGCCCCAGAGATCGCGGGTGGGCCGGTCGCCCATCACGGCGAACCAGTTGTCGGCGGTCAGCCGGAAGACGCCGTGCGGCTTGCCGAACTCCGTCGCGATCTTCGCGCGCACCTTGTTGTCGCCCACGCCGACCGAGCAGTGCAGGCCCGAGGCCTCCTCCACCGCCCGCTGCGCGGCCCGCGCGACGCCCTCCGGATCGTCGGTCGCGACGCCGAGGAAGCACTCGTCCCATCCGAGCACCTCCAGCACCACGTCCGGCAGGGTCCGCAACGCCGTCATCACCTCCTCGGAAGCCCGCTCGTACTCCGCGTGATCCACCGGCAGGAACACCGCGTCCTCCGGTGCCTTGCGCGCCGCGATCTTCAGTGGCATCCCCGACCCGATGCCGAACGCACGCGCCTCGTACGACGCCGTCGAGACGACTGCCCGCTCGGTCGGATCACCGCGGCCCCCGACGATGATCGGCCGCCCGGCCAGCTCCGGCCGACGCCGCACCTCGACCGCGGCGATGAACTGATCCATGTCGACGTGCAGCACCCACTCGGCCATGCATCGAGTGTGGCCGCTGACGCCCGGGAAGTCACCCCGTCACACGAGGAAGATCGGCAGGAGCCCGGGGTTGTGGGCGTGGACGAGGACGGCGAAGACGACCGCGTCGAAGAGGAGGTGCACCGTGACGACGTAGGCCAGCGAGTGCGTCCGGAGGAAGATGAATCCCTGCAGGAGCGCGAACGGGATGGTCAGCAGCGGGCCCCATTCGCGGTACCCGAGCTCCCAGAGGAAGGAGACGAACACGACCGCCTGCAGCACGTTCGCGAGCGCATCGGGGAAATGGCGCCGCAGCAGCGCGAAGACGGTGCAGATGAAGAACAGCTCATCCCAGATGCCGACGGCGCCGACGCCGACGAACAGCCGCGCGATGAGATCGGGCGTGTCCACCACGGGCCAGTTCTGATAGACGCCGCTGGTGATGAAGTAGAAGGGCAGGATCAGCCAGCCGAGCACCAGCACCGCGACGAGCCAGCCCCAGTGGAGCACTCCCCAGCGCTGCCCCGTGCGCCAGGGGAACCGGATCGCCCGGTCTCGATAGACGAACCGCGAGACCAGATACGGCACCAGCACCGCGCCGCCGAGCGCGAGCGTGAAGCGCAGCATGGCCAGGTTGTCCAGCTCCGCCGCGAGCGGGATGACACTCACGATGAGCATGCCGAGCGCGATCAGCGAGAGGTCTCGCGTGAGCGATGGCCGCGGGGATCCGTCGGCCCCGGTGAGCGGCTCGCCGCGGCGCTCCACGAGCAGGGCGGCACCGACGCCCAGCGCCAGCAGCACCCAGCCGAGCCACGGCAGCGCCACGACGAAGAAGGCCGGGGCCGCCGCGCACACCAGCGCCGCCGGCACGAGGCGCACCGCCACGGGCGCGCTCGGAGGGGCCTGCGTCATGCACGATCCCGTCGGCGGTACACGAGATCGCGGATGTCGCGCCCCTTCGCGAGACCCTTCCGCTCGAACGCGGTCATGACCCGACCGTCGAACCGCTCGGCCCAGTCGCCCTCGAAGGCCCGCTCGAACAGGGGCTCGGCGTCGAGCACCTCCCGCATCTGGAGCGCATAGTCCTCCCAGTCGGTCGCGAGCCGGAGGAGGCCGCCGTCGCGCAGCGCCCTGGCCGCCGTGTCACCGAATCCGGGCCGCACCAGACGACGTTTCGTGTGGCGCTTCTTGTGCCACGGATCGGGGAAGAAGATCCACACCTCGGCCGCCGCAGCCTCCGGCAGGTACGAGGAGAGCACCTCCGGCGCGTTGGCCTCCACGACGCGCAGGTTCTGTGCACCCGCACGGTCGGCGTCGAGCATGGTCCGGGCGAGGCCCGCGCGGAAGACCTCGACGGCGAGGAAGTCGTCGTGCGGCCGGCTCGACGCGGCGGCGACGATGGCATGCCCCTGGCCGGAGCCGATCTCGACGAAGAGGTCCGCCTCCCGGCCGTACTCGGCGGCGACGTCGAACCGCGCCTCGGGGTGCACGGAGGTCCATGCCACCGCGCGCGGGACATCCAGCAGATAGCGCGGGGCGAGGTCGGTGAAGGCGCGCTCCTGCGCCTCGGACATCCGGCCGCTCCGACGTACGAAGGACACCGGCTCGTCGCGGAAGGTACGCGGTTCGGGCATGGATCCAGGGTAGTCGCCGGGGCCGGCACCGCCGGACGCGGTCAGCCCGCGGGCTCGGTGACGAAGTCGATCAGCTCTTCCACCCGGCCGAGGAGCGCGGGCTCGAGGTCGCGGTAGGTCGTCACCTTCGACAGGATGTGCTGCCAGGCCCTGGCCGTGTCGGCCTGCGTCTCGTGCGGCCATCCGAAAGCACGGCAGATGCCCGTCTTCCAGTCGACACCGCGCGGGATCTCGGGCCATGCCGCGATGCCGAGGGCCCGCGGGGTCACGCACTGCCAGACGTCGACGAACGGGTGGCCGACGATGCGGACGTGCCGGCCGTGCGGTCCGCGGGCCACCGCCTCGGCGATGCGGGACTCCTTCGACCCGGGGACGAGGTGGTCGACGAGGACGCCGTACCGCCGGCGCGCGCTCGGCGGTTCCGCCGCGAGGAGGTCGTCGAGCAGGTCCACGCCCTGCAGGTACTCGACGACGACGCCTTCGACGCGCAGGTCGGCGCCCCACACCTTCTCGACGAGCTCGGCGTCGTGCCGTCCTTCGACGAGGATCCGGCTGGGCAGCGCCGTCCGCGCCCGCTGATCCGCCACCGCGAAGGATCCGGAGGCGGTGCGGCGCGGTCCTTGCGCGGATGCCGCAGGCACGGTGAGGCGCACCGGTGCCCCGTCGATGAGGAAGCCGCCGCCGAGGGGGAACAGCCGCCGTCGCCCGACGCGGTCCTCGAGCTCCACGGCACCGCCCTGCACCTTCGTCACGGCGCCGCAGAATCCGTCCGCCGCGACCTCGACCACGAGGTCGACCTCGGCGGGCACCTGCGGCACCGGCTTCACGCCGCGCTCGCGCCAGCCCGCTGCCAGCACGTCGGATCCGTACCTGTCGTCCATGCCTTCCAGCGTATGTGTCTCCGCTGAGGGCGAACGCCGAGACGCGCGCGAGTGCTGTCGCGTGTCGGACCCAGTGCATAGACTCGACACATGGGGCTCGGCTGCCGGTCGGAGGGAACACGATGACGAAACGGTGGCTGACGCTGGGCGCTCTGGCCCTCGCGGTCGCGACGGGTGCGCTGTCCGCCTCGGCGGCGTCCGCGACCGATCCGCTCACGCTCAACTCCGGGTATGTCACCGACCAGGCCGGCGTCCTCTCCCCCGCCGAGGAGGAACAGGTCGAGTCCCGCCTGCAGGAGCTCACCGACAACTCCTCCGCCGATCTCTTCGTCGTCCTCGTCGACGACTTCACCGACCCGAGCGACAGCGTCGACTGGGCCGATCAGGTCGCGAACGACAACCGGCTCGGCCCCGATCAGTACCTGCTCGCGATCGCCGTCGAGGGCCGCAGCCTCTACATCTCCGCGGACTCCTCCGGGCCGTTGAGCGACGGGCAGCTCGCCGCCATCGAAGACGCGATCGCCCCGCTCGCCGGCGACGGCGACTGGGTCGGCGCGATCACGTTGGCTGCCGACGAGATCCAGGGGGACGGGGGCGCCGGGGCGCTCCGCGTCACGCTGATCGTCGTCGGGGTGGTCGCGGCCGCCCTGCTCATCTGGCTCGTCGTCGCTCTGGTCCGACGCGCACGCCGCACCGCAGCCATCCGCGAGCGAGGCGCCATGCCGGAGACCCCGGATCCCGCCGATCCGTTCTCCACGCTCACCGATGCCCAGGTCGAGCAACAGGCCGGCGTCGCACTCGTACGCGCGGACGACGCCATCACCTCCAGCCGGGAGGAGCTGGGATTCGCCGTGGCGCAGTACGGCGAGGGCGCGACCGCGGAGTTCTCCCGCACCGTCGACGAGGCGAAGGCGAAGATCGCCGAGGCGTTCGACCTCCGGCAGAAGCTCGACGACGAGATCGAGGATTCCGTCCACGACCGCCGCGCGTGGCACATCCGCATCATCAGACTGGCCGACGAGATCGACGAGATCCTCGACGACAACACCGAGGCCTTCGACGAGCTGCGCCAGCTCGAGCAGAACGCACCGAAGGAGCTGGAGCGGGTGCGACGAGAGCGCGCCGACCTGACGCCGCTCCTCGCCTCGGCCGCTCCCTCCCTCGCTGCTCTCGCCGCGACCTATGACCCGGCCGCCCTGAGCACCGTGACGGACAACCCGGCGCAGGCCCAGGAGCGCGCGGCGTTGGCCGATCGGGCGATCGACGCCGCGGCCCAGGCCCTCGCGAACGGGCGCACCGGTGAAGCGGCGTTCGCGATCCGCACGGCCGAGCAGGCGGTGGCGCAGGCGGCGCAGCTGGTCCAGGCGATCACCGCGCTCGGCACCGAGCTGACCGGGATCGAGGCGCAGGCGCAGGCGCTCGTCACCGAGCTCCAGGGCGATGTGGCTGCGGCGGCGCAGCTGCCCGACCCGACCGGCGCCCTGGCGAGTGCGTCCCACACGGTGACCGCACAGCTGCAGACGGCGCAGGCCGACCTCGTCGCCACGCCACGCAACCCGCAGCGGGCCCTCGACGCCCTCACGGCGGCGAACGCCCAGATCGACGGCGCGCTCGCGCAGGGACACGAAGCCGTGGAGCGCGCCCGACGGGCCCAGCAGCTCCTGGAGCAGACCCTGGCCCAGGCGGCCTCCGAGATCCGGGCCGCCCGGGAGTTCATCGAGACGCGCCGCGGCACCGTGGGCTCCACCGCCCGCACCCGCCTGGCGACCGCCGACGCCGCGTTGACCCAGGCCCTCACCCTGCGCACGTCGGATGTCGAGAACGCCCTGGCCGAGGCCCAGCGCGCCCTCGACCTCGCGCGCCAGGCCACGTCCGCCGCGGAGGCCGATCTCCGCGCATACACCCCCGGCGGCTATCCGGACGGCTGGGGCGGAGTCTTCGGCGGCTCCGGCTCCCGTTCCGGCGGCTCCGGCATCGGCGGGGACATCCTCGGCGGGATCATCGGCGGACTGCTCGCCGGCGGCGGGGGCGGCGGCTCGTCCCGGCGCAGCAGCGGCTGGCGCTCCTCGGGCGGCTTCCGCAGCTCCGGCTTCGGCGGAGGCGGATCCCGCGGCGGCGGACGCGGACGCTCCGGAGGTCGACGCTTCTGATCCCCCGCACAGACACATACGCCAAGCTCTCGAAGACGCCCCTCTGAAAGGAACCACGCATGACCAAGCAGTCCATCTTCGGACGGATCTCCACCCTCGTCCGCGCGAACATCAACGCCCTCCTGGACTCTGCGGAGGACCCGCAGAAGATGCTCGACCAGCTCGTCCGCGACTACACCAACAGCATCGCCGACGCCGAGTCCGCCATCGCGGAGACCATCGGCAACCTGCGGCTGCTGGAGCGCGACCACGAGGAAGACGTGCAGGCGGCCAACGAGTGGGGCAACAAGGCCCTCGCCGCCAGCCGCAAGGCCGACGAGATGCGCGGCGCGGGCAACACCGCCGACGCCGACAAGTTCGACAACCTCGCGAAGATCGCCCTGCAGCGCCAGATCAGCGCCGAGCGGGAGGCGACGAGCGCTGAACCGCAGATCGCGGCCCAGACCGAGATCGTCGACAAGCTCAAGAGCGGCCTGAACGGCATGAAGGACAAGCTCAACGAGCTCAAGAACAAGCGCAGCGAGCTGCTCGCCCGCGCCAAGGTCGCCGAGGCGCAGACCAAGGTGCAGGACGCGGTCAGCTCCATCAACGTGCTCGACCCCACCAGCGAGCTCGGCCGGTTCGAGGACAAGGTCCGCCGCCAGGAGGCTCTCGCCCAGGGCAAGGCGGAGCTGGCCGCGTCGAGCCTCGACGCCCAGTTCGAGAGCCTCGAGGATCTCGGCGAGCTGACCGAGGTCGAGGCGCGCCTCGCCGAGCTGAAGGCCGGCGGCACCGCGCCGCGCCAGGCGCTCGAAGGCAACTGACACCGACGCGGATGCCCGGGCGCACGCCCGGGCATTCGCGGTTCCGTCTCCGGGAGGTCTCCCATGGTGCGTTTCCTGGTCATGCCGCAGTGGCAGGGTTCACCCGCCGCGCGCGCGATGCTCCTCGTCGACGGCGCGTCGGCGATCGCCGGCGATCTGCCGCGTGCGGCGACGACCGTCCTCGACGTTCCGGTCGAAGCCGGCGAGGCGCTGGGCACGGGCGTCCGGCGGCTCAGCGCCCTCGCACGTACGCGGGAGCTCGTCGCCGGACATCTCGAAGCCGGAACCGTGCTGATCGGCGGCGACTGCAGCATCACCGTCGCCGCCCTCGACACGCTCCCCGGCGGGACCGACGACCTCGCCGTGGTCTGGTGCGATGCGCACGGCGATCTGCACACGCCGGACACCTCGCCGTCCGGGGCCTTCTCCGGCATGGCGCTGCGTGCCGTCCTCGGTGAGGGAGAACCGCAGCTCGCCCTGTCCCCCGGCATCCCCCGGGATCGTGTCGTCACCGTGGGTGTCCGGAACCTCGACGAGGCCGAGACCGGCGAATGGGACCGCCTCCGGAATCTCGGGGTGGCCGATCTGGACGACCCGGCGGCGCTCGCCGACGCCGTGCAGGCCACGGGGGCGCAGCGGGTGTGGGTGCACATCGACGTCGACGTCCTCGACCCGGCGTCGTTCACCGGAGTCTCCGCCGCCGTGCCCTTCGGCGTGACCTCCGCGTCCCTGAGCACGGCGATCCGGGAGCTCCGGAGCCGCGTCCCCCTCGCCGGGGCGACCATCGCGGGCTTCGCCCCCCGCACTCCGGCCGACGCCGTCGACGACCTCGGAGCGATCCTGCGCCTCGTCGGAGCCGTCGCGTGAGCCCGGCGCCGGGGTGGGAGGCCGTCGCGGCGAGACGCCTCGCCCGCGGACGACGGTCGGACCGCCGCATCCCCTCCTTCCTGCTGCGCTCCCCGATCAGCCGCCTGGGCTACCTCTGGGGCACGGCCGTCGGCTGGATCTGGGGCGCTCTGTGGAGCACCGGCCCGATCGAACGGCGCGGCGGTCTCTGGGTGTTCCGGGGTATGCCCCGATGGACCTTCCACCGCGGCGGCGTCTGCGTGGGCGGGTGCTTCCTCACCGGCGACGCGCGGCCCACGGACGCGGTGCTGCGCCACGAGGCCGTGCACAAGCAGCAGTGGCTGCGCTACGGCTTCCTGATGCCGGTGCTCTATCTCTTCGCAGGACGCGACCCGCTGCGGAACCGCTTCGAGATCGAAGCGGGGCTGGAAGACGGCAACTACGTGCGCCGCCCCCGCTGACTCAGCCCTCGACGGGGAGCAGTCCGAAGCGCTCCGGCACGCGGATCCGGTTCACGGCCACGCCGAGGCGGTCGGTGAGGTGCTCGACGATGTCGGCCGTGCCGAGGTAGCCCCCGAGCAGCGTGACGTGCGTCTCGACCTCGTCGTCGACGAGCATCTCGTCGGCCCATGCGCAGGTGGCTCGGGCCAGGGCCTGCCCTGGCGCGCAGCCGCGACCGCTTCCCGGGGCTCCGGAGCGAGCGGAGCGGGCGAGCCAGGTGACTGTCATGCGACCGGGCGCGTGGATGACGCCGATGTCGGAGACGTCGGGAACCTCGATGAAGATGCGACCGGACGCGCACAGCGGGAGGGTCGCGAGGAACGCCTCGAGATCGAGCAGCGAGTGCTCGTCGGCGGTCACCAGGTGGTGTGCGCGACGGCGCGCCGCGCGGCGAGCCGCACGCGTGCCTCGGGTGTCGAGCGTGGTGTCCATGGTGATCCCATCGTACACCAAGCGAAGGCTTGCCTAACCTTCGACGCCTTCTTCCGTCACGGGCTCGACGAGGGCCTCGCGCAGCGCGGTGAGCTCTTCTTCTGTCATGCCGTTCGCGCGCAGGTAGCCGGCGGCCGACCCCCACCGCTCGTCGACCTGGGCCAGCAGGCGACGCATCACCTCGGCGGGCGAGCGGGTGGCCAGATCCACCGCGTGCAGCGCCTCAGGGTGCTGGCTCCGCAGATAGGCGGCGATGCGCCGCGACCGTTCGGCGGGCAGCTGCGACTCGGTGAGGGCGTAGTCGGCGATGACGGCATCACGATCGGCGCCGACCGCCGAGAGCGCCAGCGCGACCGTCACGCCCGTGCGGTCCTTGCCCACCGTGCAGTGCACCAGGGTCGGCTCGCCCGCGGCGATCACCCGGATAGCGGCGACCAGGCGCTCCCCGCTCTCCTCCAGGAGATGCAGGTACAGGTCGTCGAGACTCGTATCGGATTCGAAGAAGGAGCGCACGGACCCGAGGAACAGCGGCAGGTGAGTCGTCTCCGGGCCCTCGATCTCGCTCGGTTCCGCGGCGACCTCCTCCCCGTCGCGGAGGTCGACGATGTGACGCACCGTCGCCCGCAGGAGCGCCGCGCCGTTCGTGGTCGCCGTGGAGAGCTGGCCGGAACGCAGCAGGACGCCGGGGCGGATGCGTCCACCCTCCGCGGGGATCCCGCCGACGTCGCGGACGTTCGTGACGCCCTCGACGTCCAGGATCGTCACGCGCCCGCCTGGGGGCCGCGCGGGGGCACCGGGTAGCGCCCGGCGATGACGATGCGGTTGAAGGCGTTGATCGACACGCACGCCCAGCTCAACGCGGCGTACTCCTTCTCGGTGAACACACTCCCGACCAGGTCGTAGACCTCGTCCGAGATGCCGTCCTCCGCGATGAAGGTGAAGGCTTCCGCCAGTTCGAGCGCGGCACGCTCCCGATCGCTGAACACACCGCTCTCCCGCCACACGGCGATCTGGCTGATCGTGTCGACGTCCAGCCCGGCGGCGACCGCCCGGTCCACGTGCACCCGCGTGCAGTAGCTGCAGCCGTTCAGCTGCGAGCAGTGGATCATGACGATCTCCTTCAGGCGGTCGTTGATCCCGTTCTCGGCGCAGATCGTGCCGACCGTCTTCGAGAAGGCGTCGAGGGCCTGATAGGCCGCAGGCTCCGTCTTGGACAGGTGCACGCGCTGTTCGGTCATACCTCCATGATATTCGGCGCCGGGCGCGGGAGACGGTGTGGGACCGGCCTCACCGAAATGCACACTGCCAATCTCCAGGCGTGATCCTGCTGCATATCGACCCGTAATTCCACCTCGTATCTTGTCACTTTGCTCCGGCATTTCCCGCGAGGTCGAAACGGGGCGCAGAATAGCCGCGTGGCGATCGACACCAGCGAGTTCTCCTATCTTCCCGCGCAGGCCGACGCGCTCGGCGTTCCGCTTCCGACCGTGGAGCGCCTGACGCTCCCCCTCCCCGAGGGTCGCGTCGTGAGCGGGCTGCGCTTCGGGTCCGAGCCGCCGCGCATCACCCTGCTGCACGGCGCCGGTCTGAATGCCCACACGTGGGACACGACGGCGCTGGCGCTGGGGCAGCCGCTCCTGGCGATCGACCTCGCCGGCCACGGCGACTCCTCCTGGCGCGACGACGCGGACTACTCCCCCCGCACCCTCGCCGCCGACGTCGTCGCCGCTCTGGACGCGTGGGTCTCCGCGCCGCAGATCCTGGTGGGACAGTCGCTCGGCGGTCTCACCGGCGCCGCCGTCGCCGCGGCGCGGCCCGACCTCGTGGCCGCTCTGATCGTCGTCGACATCACGCCCGGGATCGACGTGTCCGCCGGCCCCGCGGCGCTCCGGGAGTTCTACGCCGGGCCCACGGACTTCGCGACCCGCGACGAGCTCGTCGACAAGGCGATGGCCCTGGGGTTCGGCGGCACTCGCCCCGAGACCGAGCGCGGTGTCTTCCTGAACACCCGTGTCCGCGCGGACGGCCGCGTCGAGTGGAAGCACCACTTCGCCCACCTCGCCGCCACCGCTCTGGCCGCCCACGACCCCGGCACCCCGACGGCGCCGTCGGTCCTGCATGAGACCGGCTGGGACGATCTGGCGGCGGTCACCGCGCCCGTCACGCTCGTCCGCGCCGAGCGGGGCTTCGTGAGCGCTGCCGACGCGGAGGAGTTCCAGCGCCGCCTCCCGGAAGCGCGGGTCGTCGCGATGGACGCCACGCACAATGTGCAGGAGACGGCGCCCCGAGACCTCGCCCTGCTCGTCGGTTCGGCGACCGCGGCCGGAATATGACGCTCCGTTCCACGTCCGCCGCGCCGAATCCCGCCCGACCCTAGGCTCGTCCCACCGGCACACAGCACCTGCCGCACCGAGAGGAAACACCCATGTTCCGACGTCATCGACGCCTCGCGCTGATCTCCGCGCTCGCGGCTACCGCCGTGATCCTCAGCGCCTGCTCCGGCTCCGCCGAGCCTGCCCCGTCCACGGGCGGCGAGCCCGACCCCGACGCCACCCTGCACGTCGGTCTCGTGCTCGAGCCCACCAACCTCGACATCCGGCACACCAGCGGTGCCGCGCTGGAGCAGATCCTCATCGACAACATCTACGAGGGACTGGTCAGCCGCACCCAGGAGAACGAGATCGTGGAGCGGCTCGCCTCGGAGTACGAGGTGTCGGACGACGGCCTCACGTACACCTTCACCCTCAACGACGGGATCACCTTCCACGACGGCTCGCCCCTGACGGCGGCCGACGTCGTCTCCTCCTACGAGACCGTCCGCACCGATGACACGGTGCAGGGCAACGCGGAGTTCGCGTCCGTCTCCTCGATCTCGGCTCCCGACGACACGACCGTCGAGATCGTGCTGTCCGAGCCGAACCAGAACTTCCTCTTCGCCCTCACCGGCCCCGCCGGGCTCGTGTTCAAGGACGGCGACACCACCGATCTGAAGACCGCGGAGAACGGCACCGGTCCGTTCACCCTCACGCGCTGGAACAAGGGCAGCACGATCACCTTCGCCCGCAACGACGAGTACTGGGGCGAGCCGGCCGGCGTGGCCGAGGTCGAGTTCCAGTACATCCCCGACTTCACGGCGGGGGTGAACGCGGCGCTCGCCGGCGACGTCGACGTGCTCACCGCCGTCGACCCGAACCTGGCTCCGCAGCTCGAGGACTCGGGCGACTTCACGCTCACGACGGGCCGCACGACCGACAAGGCCACGCTCGCCTTCAACAACAAGAAGGCGCCGCTGGACGACGTGCGCGTGCGCGAGGCCCTGCGCCTGGCGATCGACCATGAGGCGCTCATCGAGGCCGTCGGCGCCGGTACCCCGCTGTACGGCCCCATCCCCGAGCTCGACCCCGGCTACGAGGACCTCTCCGACGTCATCTCCTACGACCCCGAGCGGGCCAAGGAGCTGCTCGCCGAGGCAGGCCAGGAGGACCTCGACCTCACTCTGACGATCCCGTCGTTCTACGGAACCACCGTCCCGAAGGTGCTCATCTCGGACTTCGACAAGGTGGGTGTGAACCTCGAGGTCGACTCCGTGGAGTTCCCGACCTGGCTCGAGGACGTGTACACCAACAAGGACTACGACCTCAGCTTCGTCCTGCATGTCGAGCCGCGGGACTTCGGCAACTTCGCCAACCCGGACTACTACTTCGGCTACGACAACGCCGAGGTGCAGGACCTCTACACGCAGGCGCTGGCCGAGGTCGATCCCGAGGCCTCCGCGAAGCTCCTCGCCGAGGCGGCCCGGATCGTCTCCGAGGACCACGCGGCGGACTGGCTCTACAACGGTCAGACCATCACCGCCGTGAATCCGGTCGTCAGCGGCTTCCCGGAGGACTCGATCAACTCGCGCATCGACCTCGCGGGTGTGACCGTCTCCGCCGCGAGCTGACGACGGTCGACGCTCCGTGCTGCGTTACGCGCTCGTCCGAGGAGCCCTGCTGATCGCAGGGCTCCTCGTGTCGAGCGCGCTCATCTTTCTCACGTTGCGCGTCTTCCCCGGCGACGTGGCCCAGCTCATCGCCGGCACCCAGGCCTCCCCCGCCGAGGTCGAGGCGCTGCGGGAGTCGCTGGGGCTGAACCAGCCTCTGCTCGCGCAGTACGCCGACTGGATCGGCGGCATCCTCCGCGGCGACCTGGGCACGTCGCTGCTGTCCGGCGCCTCCGTCGGCGAGGAGCTGCTGCTGAAGGCACAGGTCACGGTTCCGCTCGGGATCATGTCGCTGGTGATCGCCGTGCTCATCGCCGTGCCGTTCGGGATCCTCGCCGCCCTGCGTCGCGGCCACCGCGACGGCACGGCGCTCAGCGTGGGCGCGCAGGCTCTCGCGGCCGTCCCCGTCGTCTGGGCGGGCATGATGCTGATCGTCGTGTTCTCCGTGTGGCTCGGCTGGCTGCCGCCCCAGGGCTTCCCCCGCACCGGGTGGTCGACACCGGGCAGAGCGATCGAGGCGCTGCTGCTGCCCGCCCTCACGATCGGCATCGTCGAGGGCGCCATGCTGATGCGCTTCGTGCGCAGCGCGACCCTGCAGGCCGCCGGACAGGACTTCGTCCGCACCGCGGCCGCCAAGGGTCTGACGAAGACCCGCGCCCTCATCCAGCACGGCATCCCGGCGGTCGGGCTCTCCATCATCACGGTCCTCGGCCTCCAGGTCGCCGGGATCATCGTCGGCTCGGTCGTGATCGAGCAGCTGTTCACGCTTCCGGGCATCGGCCGCATGCTCGTGACCGACGTCGGCACCCGCGACCTCGTCAAGGTGCAGAGCGAGCTGCTCGTGCTGACCGGCTTCGTGCTGGTGGTCGGTTTCCTCGTGGATCTGCTGCACCGGGCGATCGACCCTCGACAGCGGGAGGCCGCATGAGCGCGCGCTGGTTCCCTCGGCTCTGGCGGACCTCGACCGGCCGCTTCGGACTGATCGTCATCGCCATCGTCGCCCTGGCGGCCGTCGTGTCCCTCTTCTGGACGCCGTTCGACCCGCGGGCCTCGAACATCGGCGACCGCTGGCTGCCGCCGGGCTGGCCGCACCTGCTCGGGACGGACGACACGGGACGCGACATCCTGAGCCTGCTCATGGCGGGCGCGCGGACCACGGTCTTCGTCAGTGTCGGCGCGGGACTCGTGGCCACCGTCGTCGGCATCGCCCTCGCCGCCCTCGGCGCCCTGACCACCCGGCTCGTGCGGGAGACGGTCGCCGTGTTCGTCGACATCCTCATCGCCTTCCCCGTGCTGCTGATCGCGATGATGATCTCGTCGGTGTGGGGCGGATCGCTCTGGGTCGTGATCTGGGCGGTGGGGATCGGGTTCGGCGTGAACATCGCGCGGGTCACGCGGCCGGAGCTCCGCCGCGTGCAGCAGAGCGACTTCGTGCTCGCCGCGCGCGCGTCCGGCCTCACCCCCGCGCAGAGCCTCGTCCGTCATCTCCTCCCGAACGTGGCTCCGGTGTTCATCGTGCAGCTCTCGTGGTCGATGGCCGTGGCCGTCCTCGCGGAGGCCGGCCTGTCGTACCTCGGCTTCGGGGCCTCGGTCGTCGAACCGAGCTGGGGGCTGCTGCTCGCGGATCTCCAGCGCTACATCGGCGTGCACCCTCTCACCGTGATCTGGCCCGGGCTCACGATCACCCTGACCGTGCTCGCCCTCAACCTGCTCGGCGACGGGCTCCGCGAAGCCACGGACCCCACCCTGCGGCACCGTGCCGCCGAGACGCACACACCGGCGGTGGTCGCATGAGTCTGACGGTCGAGGATCTCGTCATCGAGATCGACGGACGCCGCGTGGTCGACGGCGTCTCGCTCCAGGTCCCCGACGGCACCCGCCTCGGGGTGATCGGCGAGTCGGGCTCCGGCAAGTCCCTCACGGCGCTCGCCGTGCTCGGGCTGCTGCCGGAGGGGGCGACGGCACGCGGGAGCATCCGGTGGGACGGCACCGAGCTGATCGGGATGCCGGACCGTGAACTCGCCCGGCTGCGCGGCGACGACATCGGCATCGTGTTCCAGGAACCCCGGACGGCGCTCAACCCGATCCGGACGGTCGGCCGCCAGATCGCGGAGTCCATCCGCATCCACGAAGGCCTGGGCCGGCGCGAGGCCCGTGACCGGGCGATCGCGGAAGCCGCCCGCGTGCGACTCCCCGACCCGGAGACCATCGTCGACCGGTATCCGCACCAGCTCTCCGGCGGCCAGCGGCAGCGCGTCGCGATCGCGATGGCCCTCGCCTGCCGTCCGCGGCTGCTGATCGCGGACGAGCCCACGACGGCCCTCGACGTGACGATCCAGGCCGAGATCCTGTCGCTGCTGCTCGGGCTCGTCGCCGACGAGGGCATGTCGCTCCTGTTCATCACGCACGACCTCGCGGTGCTGTCCCAGGTTGCGACCGAGGGCGTCGTGCTGGAGCACGGTCGGGTCGTCGAGAGCGCACCGGTGTCACGGCTGCTGACCGCGCCGACCTCTCCTGTCACGCAGGGGCTGCTGCGGGACGCGACCGCGACGCTGTGGCGGCCCGAGGGAGGAGAGGCATGAGCCTCATCGAAGCGCGCGGGCTGCGACGGGACTTCGTCGTGCCGAAGCGGACGGCGTTCGAGCGCACGCGGCGGCAGACGGCGCTCCAGCCGACCGACCTCGACGTGCCCGAGGGCGCCTCCCTGGGGATCATCGGCGAGTCCGGCTCGGGGAAGTCGACGCTCGTGCGACTCCTGCTGGGCCTCGACCGACCGTCCGCGGGCACCGTGTCGGTGGACGGCCGGATCGTCGACGCCGGCGCCTCCGCGCGATCTCTGCACTGGTTGCGCCGGCAGACGGGTCTCGTCTTCCAGGATCCCTACGCCTCCCTCGACCCTCGGATGACGGCGGGGCAGATCGTGCGGGAGCCGTTGTGGGCCCTCGGCATCGACGGCGACCATCGGGCACGGGTGCGCGAGGTCATCGCCCGGGTCGGCCTGGACCCGGAGATGGGCGATCGCTATCCGCACGAGTTCTCCGGCGGGCAGCGGCAGCGGATCGCTCTCGCCCGCGCGCTCGTCCATCGTCCGCGGATCCTCGTGGGCGACGAGCCGCTATCGGCGCTGGACGTCACGGTGCGCGCACAGATCCTCGAGCTCCTCGCGGAACTCCGAGTCGCCGACGAGCTCACGCTGCTGCTCGTGTCGCACGACATCGGCGTGGTGCAGAACCTCTGCGACACGGTCGTCGTCATGAAGGACGGCCGCATCGTCGAGCGCGGTCCGACGCGCGACGTGCTGCTCCACCCGACCGCCGACTACACCCGCACCCTGCTCTCCGCGATCCCCGTCATCCCCGACGCCTGATCGCCGACCCACCCCTTTGCGGCCACCCCGGCCCTTTGCGTGCGCCCGCAACGGGGTGGGAGGCACGCAAGGGGGTGGGGCGAGGGGTCAGCGCGGGAAGAGCGAGAGGCGACGGCGAGGGCGGGACGGGCGGAGTACCCGGCGCAGGTAGACGGTGCCGAGGTCGCGGCCGAACTTATGGCCGACGCGCCCCATGCGACCGGCCTCCACGAACCCCAGCTTCTCGTGCAGCCGGATCGAGGCCTCCGCACCCTGGTCGCTGATGACGGCGACCATCTCCCGGAGCCCCCGCTGCTCGCACGCGGCGATCAGCGCCTGCAGAAGGGCCGACCCGAGACCCTTGCCGGCCGCGCCGGGACCGAGGTAGATCGAGTCCTCGACCGTGTACCGGTACGCGTTCTTGCCCGCCCACGGCTGCGCGAGCGCATACCCGAGGATGGCGCCGGAGGGCGACACCGCCACGAGGAACGGCAGCCCGAGCCGCTCCAGCAGGGTGAACTTGTCCCGCCAGTACGGGATGCTGCTGCGGCGCTCGTCCAGGGTGACGGCCGAATTGCTGACGAAGTGGTTGTAGATCTCCCGCACGTGCGGCAGATCCGCCGCGCGTGCCGGTCTGATGACGTAGGAGAACGTGTCCGGCGCGGTCGCCGGTCGCAGATGACGCGGGAGAACGCGGCGGCGGTCGCCCGGCTCGAACTGCATGCGCTCAGCTTAGAGAGCCGGACCCCTCGCCCTCCACCCTCCAGTCCACCGGAGCACTGCCGAGCCCCTCCAGGAGCGCGTTCGCGCGGGAGAAGGGCCGGGAGCCGAAGAAGCCACGGCTCGCGGAGAGAGGGGACGGATGCGCCGAGGCGATCACGGGGGTGTCGCCGAGGAGGGGCTGGAGGTTCACCGCGTCACGCCCCCAGAGGATCGCGACGAGCGGCTGCTCCCGGGCCACGAGGGTGCGGATCGCGAGCTCCGTCACCTGCTCCCATCCCCAGCCGCGGTGGGAGGCGGCCGCTCCGGGGCGCACCGTCAGGACGCGGTTGAGCAGCAGCACGCCCTGATCGCTCCACGCGGTGAGGTCTCCGTGCGGTGCGGGCGGGAGGCCGAGGTCGGCCTCCCGCTCCTTGTAGATGTTCGTCAGGCTCCGCGGCAGGGGCCGCACATCGCGGTCCACGGCGAACGACAGCCCGATCGGGTGCCCGGGGGTCGGATAGGGGTCCTGGCCCGTGATGAGCACACGCACGTCGGCGAGTGGACGCTGGAAGGCGCGCAGCACGTTCGGCCCCGCGGGAAGGTATCCGTGACCGGCCGCCTGCTCGGCGCGCAGCCGCTCCCCGAGCGCCGTGATGGTGTCCTGCACCGGGGCCAGCGCCTCCGCCCATCCCGCGTCGATCAGTCCCTCGTCGGCGAGCTCCGCGAGGGTGCGTCCTCCGCTCACTCGACGGGCCGGACCCGCAGCGGGCCTCGCGCGAGCAGGTGCTGCGCCGACTGGGCGACGGGCCGCATCGTGACGAGGTCGAGGTTCACGTGGGCGGGAGCGTCCAGAGCGTAGGCGATCACGTCCGCCACGTCCTCGGCGCGAAGGGGCGCCTCGACCCCGGAGTACACGGCCTCCGCGGCGACGGCGTCGCCCCCAAGCCGGTTCAGCGTGAACTCCTCCGTGTGCACCATCCCGGGAGCGACCTCGGCCACCCGGAGCGGCTCGCCGTTCAGCTCCTGACGCAGCGCACGGACGAGCATCGCCTCGGCCGCCTTCGCCGCGTTGTAGCCCGCGCCGCCCGGGTAGGCGGTCTGCGCGGCCGTCGAGGTCACGAACAGGAGGTCGGCATGGCCGTCCACGTCCGCGGTGCGACGGAGCATCGGGAGCAATCCGGCGACGAGGCGCTGGGTCGCGAGGACGTTCGCGTCGTACATCCACTGCCAGTCGGCGAGCGCGGCATCCTCGACGCGGTCGGTCCCCCGCGCGCCACCGGCGACCTGGACGAGGGCGTGCACGGGTCCGGTGCGCTCGAGCTCCCCGAGGAGCGCCGCCACCGCCGCGTCGTCGGTCAGATCGCAGGCGATGGTCGACGCCCCCGTCTCCGCGGACAGCGCGGCGAGCCGGTCGGCACGGCGCGCGACGCCGACGACGTCCCACCCGCGCGACCGCAGCACCCGCACCGTCGCCTGACCGATCCCGGAACTCGCACCTGTCACCACTGCACGTCTGTTGGCCATGTCCTCCACCGTACGATGTCCGCGCGGGTTCCGCCCGTTCCCGGCCCCCTCGCCGTGTTACGTCACATTTCCCGGTCGTTGTTGACACGGACCGATATTCCGTACTCTCGCTGCAAGGGCACCAGCCCATCCGACCTTCCGACCGTTCCAGGGGGAACACATGTCCGCACCCGAGACCTGGCGTTTCGAGACCAAGCAGATCCACTCGGGCGCCGCCCCCGACCCCGTCACCAAGGCCAGGGCGACGCCGATCTACCAGACCACGTCCTACGTGTTCGACAGCGCCGACCACGCCGCGAACCTCTTCGCGCTCGCCGAGTTCGGCAACATCTACACCCGCATCCAGAACCCGACCCAGGACGTCCTGGAGCAGCGCCTCGCCGCGCTCGAAGGGGGCACCGGCGCCCTCGTCCTCTCCAGCGGCCAGGCCGCCTCGACCTTCGCGATCCTCAACATCGCGCAGGCCGGCGACCACTTCGTCGCGTCGAGCTCGATCTACGGCGGCACCTACAACCTCTTCAAGTACACCCTCGCCAAGCTCGGCATCGAGGTCACCTTCGTCGAGAACCAGGACGACCCGGAGGAGTGGCGTCGCGCCGTCCGCCCGAACACGAAGCTGTTCTTCGCGGAGACCATCGGCAACCCGCAGATCAACGTGCTCGACATCCGCACGGTCGCCGACATCGCGCACGAGAACGGCGTCCCGCTGATCGTCGACAACACGATCGCCACCCCGTACCTCATCCGTCCGTTCGAGCACGGCGCCGACATCGTCGTCCACTCGATCACGAAGTTCCTCGGCGGCCACGGCACCACGATCGGCGGCGTCGTGATCGACGGCGGCTCCTTCGCGTGGTCGGAGAACGTCGAGAAGTTCCCCGGACTCACCGAGCCGGACCCGTCGTACCACGGCGCCAGCTACACGGCCGCGGTCGGCGACCCGCTCGCCTACATCATCAAGGCCCGGGTCCAGCTGCTCCGCGACCTCGGCTCGGCCATCGCCCCGCAGAGCGCGTGGAACCTCATCCAGGGTGTCGAGACGCTGTCGCTGCGCATCGAGCGCCACGTGCAGAACGCCCAGGAGATCGCCGAGTGGCTGGACAGCCGCGACGACGTGGCCGCGGTCAATTACTCCGGCCTGCCGTCCTCGCCCTGGTACGCCAAGGCGAACGAGTACGCCCCGAAGGGTGTCGGCGCCGTGCTGTCGTTCGAGCTCAAGGGCGGTGTCGAGGCCGGACGCGAGTTCGTCAACAGCCTCTCCCTGTTCAGCCACCTCGCCAACATCGGCGACGTGCGCTCGCTCGTCATCCACCCGGCCTCCACGACGCACGCCCAGCTCACCCCGGAGCAGCAGCTCACCGCGGGCGTGACCCCCGGCCTCGTGCGCCTGTCCGTGGGACTCGAGAACATCGAGGACCTCAAGGCCGATCTCGACCAGGCGCTCGCCGCCGCGCGCGCCGTCTCCGAGGCCGCACGCGCCTGAGCGCATGCCTCCGCGAAGGCCCCGGACCGCACGGTCCGGGGCCTTCGTCGTCCCCGGTGTCGTAACCTGCGGGCCGGGACCGACCGGCCAGGCGAGAATGGAGACATGGACTGGCAGACGACCTCCGAGGACACGGTGCCGTCGGCACCGGTGACGGAGGCCGACGTCCGGCTGCTCCGTGCCCGGCCACCGGCCACCGGCGCCTGGCGCGACGGCGACCCCGTCGGCGGCCGCCGGTTCGCCGCGTTCGGCGCCTTCGACACGGAGAGCGGAGCCCGGCTCCCCGGCATCCGCCTCGCGTACGAGAGCTGGGGGGAGCTCAACGCCGCACGCGACAACGCCGTGCTCGTCCTGCACGCCCTCACCGGGGACAGCCACGTGCGCGGAGAGGCCGGTGCCGGCCACCCGACCGCCGGCTGGTGGGAGGACGTCGTCGGCCCCGGTGCGCCCCTCGACACCGACGAGTGGTTCGTGATCGCGCCGAACATGCTCGGCGGCTGCCAGGGATCGACCGGCCCCGCGAGCATCGCCCCGGACGGCTACGAGTGGGCGTCGCGCTTCCCCTACCTCACCATCCGCGACCAGGTGGCCGCGCAGGTGCGCCTGGCCGACGCGCTCGGCATCGACAGCTGGGCGGCGGTGATCGGCGGCTCGATGGGCGGCATGCATGCGCTCGAGTGGGCCGTGGCGCAGCCGGACCGCGTGCAGCGCCTCGCCGTGCTCTCCTCGCCTCCGGTCACCACCGCCGACCAGATCGCGCTCAACACCGTGCAGCTCGAGACCATCCGCATGGACCCGCGCTTCCAGGGCGGCGAGTACTACGACCTCGCGGACGGCGACGGCCCGCACCGCGGCCTGGCCCTCGCCCGCCGCATGGCGCTGCTGAACTACCGCAGCCCGATCGAGCTCAACCAGCGCTTCCAGCGCTCCTGGCAGTCGGACGTATCGCCGCTCGGCCACGGCGGACGCTTCGCCGTCGAGTCCTACCTCGACTTCCACGGGAACAAGTTCACGCGCCGCTTCGACGCCAACAGCTACATCACCCTCGTCGAGGCCATGAACTCGCACGACGTCGGCCGGGGCCGCGGCGGCGTGGAGGAGGCCCTGAAGGCGGTGACCGCGACGACCCTCGTCCTCGGCATCGACAGCGACCGCCTCTTCCCCGTCGACGGTCAGCAGCGGATCGCCCGGAGCATCCGGAACGTGCTCGACGGCGAGGCGGTGGTGCTCACGAGCGACTTCGGCCACGACGGGTTCCTCATCGAGACCGACGCCGTCGGCACGCACCTGCGGCGCCTGCTCGACGCCTGACCCGCGTCAGGCCGGGTCGAACCGCCACGGCAGGGTGTGGGCGTGGAGGGTCCCCTGCGCCCAGCCGAACGCCCGGCCCCCGTCGCGCATCTCCGTCTGGAACAGCTCGACCGCTCCGCCGGAGGCCAGCGCGGCCTCGACGTCGGTGAAGGCGGAGAGCCGATGCAGCGTGAGCCACGTGGGCGGGAAGAGCCGCCACTCCCCCGCCGCGTGCCGCTCGAAGGCCGTGTCCGGTGACACCCAGGCGAGCTCGACGACCTCGTCGGCGGCAGGCGACGGCTCGACGTCCGGCGCGAGGGCGAGGAAGAACCAGGTGCGGATCCGCACGGGCGCCTCCGCGGGCGGGCGCCACTCCGACAGCGGCACCAGGTCGTCGACGACGAGTCCGACCTCCTCCGCGGTCTCCCGGGCGGCGCCCCGGCGCGCGTCCTCGACGTCCGCCGCGCCCGCCCGCCGATCCTCCGGCTCGACCTTCCCCCCGGGGAACACCCAGGCGTCCGCGAAGGAGCCGCGCGACGGACGGCGCAGCAGCAGCACATCGAAGCCCTCGGGACTCGGGCGCAGCAGCACGACGGTTCCGGCGAGGGGGAGGTCGTCGTCGGGAGCGGTCACCCCGTCACTCTACGACGCGAGGACCGGCGTCTGCGCGACCCGCCGTGCCTCCACGCGGTACGACACCAGGCCGATGAGGAGTCCGGCCACCGCGAGCACCGCCCCGGTCCACGCCGGTGCCGTGAAGCCCCAGCCGACCGCGATCACGATGCCGCCGAGGAAGGCGCCGAGGCTGTTGCCGATGTTCAGGGCGGAGTGGTTCATGGCCGCCGCGATGGACTGGTTGTCGCCGGCCACGTCCATCAACCGCGTCTGGATCGTCGGGCTGAGCACGGACGAGACGAACCCGACGAGGACGACCACGAGGCTCAGGCTCACGATCCAGAACGAGAGCACGGCGAGGAGGGCGAACACGACGGCCATCGCGGCGAGGCCCAGCAGCAGCGTCCGGCGGAGGTCGATGTCGGCCAGATGACCGCCGACGAGGTTTCCGCCCGTCATGCCGAGCCCCATGAGCACGAGCACGATCGGCACGACCCAGTCCGGCGATCCGGCCACCTCCGTCACGAGCGGGGCGATGTAGCTGTAGACGGCGAAGAACCCGCCGAAGCCGATCGCCCCGACGCCGAGCGTGAACCAGACCTGACCGATGCGGAACACCCCGAGCTCCGCTCGCATCGTGCGTCCGGGGTTCCCCGGGTGCGCGGGCACGAACAGCGCGATGAAGACAGTGGCGAGCGCGAAGACGAGCGCGACGACCGCGAAGGCGGCCCGCCAGCCCCACTCCTGGCCGAGGTAGGTGCCCAGTGGCACGCCGACGACATTGGCGACCGTGAGACCGGTGAGGATGAACGCGACGCCCTTGGCACGGTTTCCCGGCCCCATCACGTCGGCGGCGACCAGCGCGCCGATGCCGAAGTACGCGCCGTGCGGGAGCCCGGCGAGGAAGCGCGAGACCCCGACGAGCTCGAACGTCGGCAGCACCACGGTGAGGGCGTTGAAGACGGTCAGCGCGAGGGCGAGCACGATCATCACCCGATGCCGCGGATAGCGGGCGACGAAGCCGGCGATGGTCGGGGCGCCGATGACCACGCCGAGTGCGTACAGCGAGATCAGCCAGCCGGCCTGACTCAGTGCCTCCTCCTGGCTCGACGCCCAGACGGACGGGAGGAGGTCGGCGGCGATGTTCGGCAGCAGGCCCATGACCACGAACTCGGTCATGCCGATGCCGAAACTGCCTATGGCGAGGGAGAGGAGCGCCCACTTCGCCGCACCCCTCGAAGGTGTCGAGGGATTCACCGGTTCAGCTTACCGGTCGTCGGACTCCTCGATCGCCGCCTCCAGGCGCTCGACCTTGGCGTCGAGCTCTCCCGTGTACCCGGGGCGGATGTCCGCCTTGAGGACGAGCGACACCCGGGAGCCGAACGGCATCACCGCCTCGGTCGCGCGCTTGACCACGTCCATGACGGTGTCCCAGTCGGGCCCCTCGATCTCGGTGAACATGCTCGTCGTGCGGTGCGGGAGGCCCGACGCGCGGACGACGCGCACGGCCGCGGCGACCGCGTCGTGCACGGAGGCATCGGTGCGCTCGGCACCGTCGGCGGGCGTGCCGCTGGGGGCGACGGAGAAGGCGATCAGCATGGGTTCACTCCTGGGTTCGGGGACGACGGACGGCGGGGACCCGCGCGAGCGCGACGGCGCTCACGGCGGCGAGGACGACGAGCAGGACGTTGCGCATCGTGAGCAGCAGGACGGGGGCGGCTTCGGCACGCAGCAGCCCGTCATAGCTCAGCGGATACACGAGACAGGTGAGCAGGCACAGGGCGAGCACGAGGGCGGCGGCGGTGCGCGCCCGGCGGCGGTCGAGCACGAGCCACAGGATCACGGGGGCGAGCAGCCAGGTCTGGAACTGCGGCGAGCCGACCTTGTTCAGGGCGATGAGCACCGTCACCAGGAGCAGGGCCAGCGGCGGGAAGAGTCGCGCGAACGACGCCCCACGGACGGCCTTGACCCCGCCGACGACGGTGACGACGGCGGCGGCGAGCACCAGGAGCGGGGTGAGGATCGTCGCGAGGGCCTCCGCGCCCGGCGCGACGATCTGGAAGGTGAGGATGTCGTAGCTGTACTCGATGCGGGCGGCCCCCGTCACGGCCATCCAGAGGAACGGCGTCGCGGCGACCGCCTCGATCTGGAGTCCCCGGCCCGTCTGCGCGGTGAGGACGCCGAGGATCTCGGTGTCGGCACCGAGCAGCAGGAGCACCACCACCACACCGGCGGTGACGACCGCGGCGGCCAGGAGCATCCGCAGCCGCGCCCTCCCGCCCACGACCGCCGCGAGGAGGAGCGCACCGGGCCAGATCTTGATCCAGGCGCCGATGGCCAGCAGCGCCGCGGCGATGGTCGGGCGGGTCACCAGCCAGAGGCCGGCCACGACGGCGATCGGCACGGTGACGGCATCGATGCGGTACAGCGCGATGGGTCCGAGGAGCAGCAGCGCGGCGCACCAGAACCACGCGGCGGTGCGCCGCGACCGCACGTGTCCACGCCCGACGAGGACGGCGAAGGCGACGGCGTCGAGCACCGTGACCAGCAGCACCCACCCGATCAGGTAGGCGCCGGAGACGCCGAGCAGCGGGAGGAATGGGGCGGCGAGCACGGCCGCGAGCATCATCGGCAGGAGCGCGAGCTGCGGATACACCCAGGACTCCGTGACGCCCACGATCTCCCCGCCGCTCCACGCGGCCGTCGCCCAGGGCTCGTAGACCAGGACGACGTCCCCCATGGGCTGGCTCGGGTAGACCCAGCCCAGCCATGCGGTGAGGACGTGGACGAGGAGGAAGGCGATCCACAGCGCGAGCACGCTCCCCCGGGCCGTGGTCCTCACGACAGGAGGTCCGCGACCGCGCGGGGCAGCGCCTCCGCGACGTCGAGCGCCACGATCGGATGACCGCTCGCACCCGCGGTCGCCGCGGCGGCGAGGCGGGCGGCGTGCCCGTGCAGCCAGACGGCCGCCGCGGCGGACTCGACGAGCGGGCCGTCCGGATTCGCGGCGATCACGGCGGCGACGATCCCGGCCAGCACGTCCCCCGTCCCGGCCGTCGCGAGCCAGCCGGTCCCCGCCTCGACGGCGATGAGCGTGCCGTCAGGTGCGGCGAGGACGGTGCGCGCGCCCTTGCGCAGCACCACGCCGTCGATCGCGGCGGACACGTCGCGGACGTCGGCGAGGTCGTCCGAGGTCCCGTCGATGCCGACACGCTCGCGAAGTCGCGCGAACTCGCGGCCGTGCGGCGTGGCGACGAACGGGGCGCGGGCGGTCGGCGCCAGATCGAGCGCTCCGGCGTCGATGACCACGGGGACGTCGCCGTCGACGATCTCCCGGAGCGCCTGCGCCTCCGCGGCGCTCCGGTCGTCCGGATCGGTCCCGGAGCCGATCACCCAGGCGCCGATCCGCGCGCGTCCGGCATCTGGCCCACCGACGGTCTCCGGGCGCCGGGCGAGCACCGC